>OMSA01000077.1 GCA_900313645.1 uncultured Methanobrevibacter sp. | reverse complement strand
ATGCATCTTTCTTACCTTTGTTCCTTTGTGAAGGTAAGTGTAGTGATCATTCAGGCTTCCATGCATACACACACAAACTTCAGCAATATCTGATTTAGCGGCAATAACTGAATCAATCAGGTTAATGTTCGCGTCACTTGAAGGTCTGTCTGAACTTCTCTGAGCTCCTGTAATGATAATCGGAACTGGTGTTTTCAACATGAAACTTAATGCTGCGGAAGTGTAGTGCATTGTATCGGTACCATGAGCTATAACAACACCGTCGGCACCGTCAGAAATATCATTAGCTATTTCACCAGCCGCTTTAACCCAATATTCAGGTTTCATGTTTTCACTTAAAATGTTATATAATGCCTTAACGTTATTTAACAAGGTCTGAAGCGGTAAATTTAGGGTGCACAGCTCCGGTTCTGTAATCGATAACTGAAGATACTGTTCCTCCGGTTGATACAATAGAAATGTTTTGTTTATTTGCATCATGAGGAATTTCAGTTTCATCATAACCGATTTTTGGCTTATCCCCTTTTTCAATTAATTCTGCAGTGGTGTCTTTGATAGCCACTCCAATGTTATAACCGCTGGATAATTTTAAAACGAGATATCCGTCATCGGCATCTTCAGGCCTGTCGAGTAAAATACCGGTATAGGTGATGTCCTCTTTATTGACTTTAATGGTATCGCCTATACTCAAGCCGTAATTTTCAATATATTTTTCTGCATTTTCTTTATATGTCATTAAATCACACTTTATTGGTTGTTTTTAATCCATTCTGCTCCAGCTTCCAATACGTCAATATTGACATCGATGACTTTTGGTTTAGAAGCAAACATCTCTTTAATTGCATTTTCGTAAGATTCACGTTTTAAAACATCACTTAGTTCTGTTAACGCACCTATTAATGCGGTGTTTGCAGTTCTGGCATTACCGTGTTCTTCTGCAATATCAACACAAGGCATTGCAATAACTTTTACATCCCTATCAGTTGAAAACTCACCGATTTTGGCATCGTAAAGTATTACTCCACCCTCTTTCACATCCTGTGAGAACTGATCTAGTGAAGGCTTATTTAAAGCAATAAGAATATCAATATCATCAACGACAGGAGTTCCGATAGTTTCATTGGATATTACTACTGAACAGTTGGATTTTCCTCCCCTTTGTTCAGGACCGTAACTTGGATACCATGATACGTGTTTTCCTTCAGCACAAGCAGCTTGAGCTATTGTAAGTCCGGCACTTAAAACTCCCTGACCTCCGAATCCTGAAACCTTGATTCTTAAAGGTTCTATATCTTCATCGATATAGCCTGAACCCTTGGTTCTGTTAACATTGAATATTTTATCCAGTGATTCAGTACTGAAGTCACTTGCAGGTCTTTGAACCGGTTCTTTTTTGTATAAATTGTTTCTGAAGTTTTTAACTGGGAATTCCTTTTCCATCTGATTTTCAATGAATGCCTGAGCTGATTTAACATCTTGTTTTAAGTTAGTTGGACAAGGAGATAATATTTCAACAAAAGAATAACCTTTTCCTTCTTTTTGAACTGTCAATGCCTGTTTGATTGCAAATTTTGCAAGTCTGATTTTTAAAGGATTTGCCAGGGAAACTCTTTCAATGAATACAGGTGCTTTTAATGTGTTTATCAGTTCGCACATGTGGGTAGGGTGTCCTGCATAATCAGGATCTCTTCCTGTTTGACAGGTAACGGTTTTTTCTCCAATCAGTGTGGTCGGAGCCATCTGTCCACCGGTCATACCGTAAACTGTATTGTTAACAAAGAATACTGCAATTTTTTCTCCACGGTTTGCAGCTTGCAGGGTTTCATTTAAACCGATGGATGCTAAATCCCCATCTCCCTGATAACTCATAACAATAGCGTTATCTTCAGCTCTTGAAATACCTGTTGCAACAGCAGGTGCTCTTCCGTGAGCAGTCTGGAAGTTTCCACAGTTAAAGTAGAAATAAGCATAAACGGAACATCCTACAGGAGAAATCATAACACATCTTTCCTGTATTCCAAGTTCATCCATACATTCAGCTATTAATTTATGTATAATTCCATGTCCGCATCCTGCACAGTAATGTGTTGATTGGATATTGGTTCCTTTTCTAGGATATTCTTCTAAAAGGGATTGTGGATTTCTACGAATTTGCTCTACATAATCTTTATTGTTTTCTTCACTCATTTTTCCACATCCTTAATCAATAATATTTGGACTAGCTTTTTCTTCACTTCTTTTTGAAGTATCTAAATTCTCATCTTCTATGCCAGCTATTTCGTATATTTTGGCAAGCACATGTTTAAGTTCAATTAAATTACCACCCATTCTGTTAACTAAATGGGTGTCTTCTCTTCTAAGTGCTGCAAACTGCACGTCTCTTAACAGTTGGCCGTTACTCATTTCAACTGATATGAAACTTACTCCTTTATCTGAAAGCTCTTTTATTCTTTCAGTCGGGAAAGGAGATAATGTGATTGGCCTTAAAAGTCCAACTTTCAAGCCTTTTTCACGTGCTTTGTCAACAGCGGTTCTTGCAATACGGCTGCTGATTCCAAATGATACTAAAACAATGTCTGCATCATCAACTTCATATTCGTCAACGATAACTTCGCTGGCTTCAATTTCAGCATATTTTTCCTGAAGCTTAAAGTTGAAGTCTTCCAAATCATTAAAATCATTGAAAATTGATGTAATAAGATTGTCCATGGTTTCTTTATTACCTTTAACAGCCCATGAATCATCACTTTTCGGTTCAATAGCTTTTTCAGGGAATACTAAAGGTTCAGCCATCTGACCTAGTGTACCGTCAGCAAGTACGACGACTGGATTTCTCCATTTGTCTGCAAGTTCAAACGCTTTCATGGTTAAGTCACACATTTCCTGAACACTGTTCGGAGCTAAAACTATGTTTTTATAGTTTCCATGACCTCCTCCGTGAACAATCTGGTTGTAATCTCCCTGTTCGGGTCCGATGTTTCCAAGTCCAGGTCCTGCTCTCATGATATCAACGATAACTGCAGGTAGCTCTGCACCTGCAAGGAAGGTAAATCCTTCTTGCATCAAGCTTATTCCTGGTCCTGAAGATGAAGTCATCACTCTGTGGCCTGTACCTGATGCACCATAAACCATGTTTATTGATGCTTCTTCACTTTCAGCTTGAACAAAGTTTCTTCCAACCATCGGGAAGTATTTTGATGCTTCGTGTAAAATTTCACTTGCAGGAGTAATTGGATATCCGAAAAAACAGTCGCATCCAGCATACATTGCACCAATAACGACTGCAGTATTTCCTTTTACCATTTGATTGGACATTTAGTTTCCTCCTTTATTAGCTACTTTTGCTTTAATCATTTTTGCAACGGAATCGTTAACTATATTTTTTATCTGATGTACTTCAAGTGCTAATGGCTCTGGACAAGTAAAATAGCAGTCTTTACATCCAGTACAACCATTTCCACTGTAATAAGCAAATTGATATCCTGCGTTGTTCATGTCTTGACTAAGTAATATTGCATTTTGAGGACACCCTGTTATACATCTCATACATCCTTTACAAATTTCTTTATTTATAACCGGATAAGATATTTCCTCTGTCATTATATCATCTAAACTCTTTTTTGATCATTCTCTCTTATTTCAACCCTTCTTGTTTTACCACTGATTGTTTCTGGAATTTCATCAGTATATTCAATCATTCTTGGGTATTTATAAGGAGCTGTTACTCTTTTAACGTGATTTTGAATGTCTTTAGTAAGTGCATCTGATGGTTCAAAGCCAGGTTGCAATATAATAGTTGCTTTTACTATTTGGCCTCTGATTTCATCAGGATAACCTGTAATTGCACAGTTTTGAACTGCTTCGTGAGATAAAACTGCACTTTCCACTTCATAAGGTCCGATACGGTAACCTGAAGATTTGATTATGTCGTCATTTCTTCCAACGAAATGAACGTATCCGTCTTCATCCACCCACGCGGTGTCTCCGCAGTGATAATAGCCGTGATGAATCTGCTTTTTGTATTTTTCATCATCATTTACATAATCTTTGAATAATCCCGGATTTGGACCTTCTTCCAATTTGAAACAAAGTTCACCTTCATCCCCGATTTCCACTCTTTCATGATTTTCATCAAGCAGTCTCAAATCAAATAATGGGGAAGGCTTTCCTATGGAACCTACTTTTGCATCCAGCCAGATGAATGTTCCAATGGATAATGTTGTTTCGGTTTGGCCGAACCCTTCCTTAATTCTTAAGCCTGAAATGTCATAGAATCTGTCTGAAACTTCAGGAGGGAGAGGTTCGCCTGCAGTAGTTACATAAGTGAAATTTGAAAAGTCATATCCTTGGATATTTTCTTTAATCAAGAATCTGTAAACTGTTGGCGGTGCACAGAATGTATTTACTTTGTATTTGATTACATTTTCAAGTAATTTAATTCCGTTAAACCTGTCATAATCATAAATGAACACGCTTGTTCCAGCAATCCATTGTCCGTAAAGGTTTCCCCATACTGCCTTACCCCAACCGGTATCTGCTGCACTGTGGTGTATTCCGTCTTCCACAACATTGTGCCAGTATTTAGCAGTTGGAATGTGGCCTAAGGAGTAGGTGTGCTTATGTGAAACCATTTTCGGAAGTCCGCTTGTTCCTGATGTGAAATAGATTAAAAAGATTTCTTCAGCGTAAGTCTTATCTTCGCCGGTTGGTCTTTCAAATACTGGGCTTTGTTCTTTTAACGCTTCATTGAAATTAATCCACCCGTCTCTGTCGGTTTCAATAACCAATTTCTTTAAGTCATAATCAAGGGTTTTTTCTGCTTCTTCATAATCCGGAAGTAAAGAATCTTCCTCAATTGAAACGACCATTTTAACATTTGCTTCTCTTAATCTGAAGTCAATATCATGAAGTTTTAACATGTGTGTTCCAGGGATTGGTATTGCTCCAATTTTATGTAATGCGACCATACAGAACCACCATTCATACCTATTTTTAAGTGTAAGCATTACACAATCGCCCTTTTTAATTCCTAAACTTTTAAAAAGGTTTGCAGCTCTGTTAGAATATTCTTTCATTTCTTTAAATGTGAATGTATGTTCTTCCTCATGGTCATTAACCCAAATTAAAGCTATTTTTTCCGGGTCTATTTCTGCATATTTGTCTACAACATCAAATCCGAAGTTGTAGTCATCCTCATATTTGAGTTTAAAATTTTCATGAAAATCTTCATAAGAGTCAAAGTCAACTCTTTCTACAAAATCTCCTATTACTGAGCTCATTTAATTATCTCCTAATAAATATTATATGATTACTGCTAAGAATTTAGCGGGTTTGTCGTTAAGCGCAACCATTGCATGTCTGTGTGTTGAATCGAAGAATATTGAGTCGCCTTTGTTTAACACGATTTCGTTATTGTGGATATATATTTTTAAGGAACCTTCAAGGACATAGTTGAATTCCTGTCCAGGGTGTGAATTAAGTGAAGGCACTGGATTTTTCTCTGGATCCACTACTACAAGGAATGTTTCAGCCTTTTTATGAATGAAATTAGAACATAGGTTTTGGTGAGTATATTCTTTTCTTCTATCTACTGAAACTCCTTTATCTGCACGAGTAATATCAAAGATACTCATTCTGCTTTCTTCACCTGTTAATAATAATCCTAAATCAACTTTAAAAATATGTGCAAGTTCATATAAAAAACTGGCTGGAATATCTACGTCAGCGTTTTCATATTGGATGTAAGTTTCTTCATTAATGTTTAATGCATCAGCAATTTCTTTAATAGTAATATCTGATAGTTCTCTTAGTTCTCTAATTCTATTTCCAATATCTTTGTTGTATTCATTCATTTATTAACACCTATTTTTCTAATTGATTTTTTCTATTATAATATATATTATAACATATTTTAAATTTTGAATTTAGATTTATATAAATCTTATTAAAAATCATTATAATTCGTTATAATTTCACTGAACAAATCTTTTTTATAATGTTAAAAAAGTGACATTCTTTGGAAAGTTTTATATAGTTCAAACAATAATTTTAATTTATTAAATTTACGGAGAAAATAAAATGTCATCTAATGAGATTGGTACTAATGTAATTTTTAAAAAACAATTAGGATTAAACTATGAGATAGACCAAAAGTATGTTGGTTTAAAAATGAAGGAGAATAATGTATTGTCTTTTAATTTCAGAGTACCTGGGGCATTAAAGGATGAAGTGGAAGCATACTTTAAAAGATTTAAATTAGGTGAACCAATTCTAGTGGATATTGGTGGAACAGGTGACATTAAATGTGATTTTAAAGGAATCTCACCAGTATTAAAAAATAAAGATGCAGATGACCAATACTTTATCTCAGCTACTTTACAAGAAGATAAATACTACGATCCTTTAGAAGAAGAAAAATGCGAAACTTGCAGTGGATG
>OMSA01000003.1 GCA_900313645.1 uncultured Methanobrevibacter sp. | reverse complement strand
AAGGTCAGGCAAGGTGCCATTGCTTGATGTTGAATTATTTAGAGACAAAAATTTGCGTATAGGTACATCTATTAAGTTATTATATAATATTGTAATATCAGGAACATTTTTTGTAATGGTTCTGTTTTTCCAAACTGTATTGCAGTTAAATCCATTTGATACTGGTTTGGCTTCACTTCCGTTTGTTATGGCTTTGTTTATTTTTTCATTGACCGCTCCAAAACTAATGGGAAAACTGAATCACAAGACACTCATGGCAATAGGATGTATAATATCTATTGTAGGATGTCTGATTTTAAGTTATCAATTTAAATTAAATGTAAACATGTGGGATCTAATTCCGGGGCAGTTTTTACTTGGGACAGGTATTGGTTTTATGATGGCTTTAGCATCGGATGTTGCATTATTCGATGTTCCTGATGAAGGCCAAAATAATGCATCTGGTATTATTACAACTGGTGAGACATTAGGTTCATCATTGGGTACAGCAATCATTGGAATAATTCTAATTCTTGGAGTTATGGGTGGTATTAGTACTGCAGTCGATACCTATGCGCCTGATTATTCAGGAGATGAACAATTCCATCAGGAGGTCTATGATTACTTCCAAAAATTAGACACTATAGAGGGACAAGATAGTATTGTTGTGAATACTGCAGATATAATTATTCAGAATGCAATGGCCTCCGTAATGTATGGATTAGCCATCGTGTTAGCAACTATGTTAATTATAACGCTCCGGATAAAAAATAAAAATATTAAAAAACAATGAGAGTTCATCTCTCATTTGCCTTTTTTTTTAAATGCTTTGGGTGTTGGCAGAAACTATTGAGTTTTGATTTAATAGTATAGAATAAATTTCACTAAAAGTAGTAGATATTTTTGAAGTGTGTTATGCCAACAGCAACATGAAGTGGGTCAAAAGGAATCAAAAATTGCATAATCCTGATTCTCCTTTGTTGATTGGTGATGTTAAAGATGGGGATGTTGTAAAAGAGGTTAGGAACATAGTTTCATTGAAACTCACGAAAAGTTCTACCACTTTGAATTAATATTCATGAAAAGAAAAAGTAGCTATTAATTATATATAATTTAAAAAAGTAAAATATTATTAATTAACATAATTGAGGTATTATATGAAAGGAGATGTATATTACGGAAAAGGAATTAGGGAGCTTGAAGGAGAATACACAGATTTATATGAAGTGGTATCTGATTTGAACAGTGCTGTATGGAATGGAAAAGTCTTGGATTATAAAACTCAAAAATTGATTGCCATTGGAATTGCAGCATCACGTGCAGATGCAAGAGCTACCAAAAAACAAATCAGAAGTGCAATTGAAGTATTGGGCATAACAAAGGATGAAATTGTGGATGTTTTAAGAGTAGTCTTATTGACTTCAGGTATGCCTGCATTTTCAAAGTCACTTCAAATTTTAAATAGTGTCGTTGAAGCTATTGAAGAAGGAAAAGAAGATAAAGCTTAACTTTTCTATCTTTTTTTATTTTTTTAATCTTACATTTTTTCTTAAAAAAACGCCTGTTTTACCATCAGAATGATAAAAAATCCGATAAATATAATCATCCCATAATTTACAAATACCGTATTAAGAGGGTATTTTAAATTTATTTCTGTTTTTTCACCATTAAATTTAGCTTGTTTGTAATTAAACAAGCTCCACACTCCAATCAGCAAAGATAAAAATATGATTAAAAAATAAATAATAAGCAGACCTAAATCCATAGGGTTGATTGCAGTTTTAAGGTTGGATATTGAGCTTTGAATAAATAGGCTCAATACGGATCCTATCATATTTATTATGGAATGCAGGATTATTGGGTATGTTATTTTTCCTGTTTTTATGTAGACATATGCAAAAAATCCGCCCATCAGAAATGTATAAAAGAACTGATTGATGTTTCCATGGAAAAATCCGAATAATGCTGCGGACAATATTATTGAAACTCTTGCCCCGTATTTGATTGTTCTGTCAATTAAAAATTTTCTAAAAAAGATTTCTTCAAATATCGGTGCTATGATACTGATTACAAGCAGATTAATCAGTATATTGTTATTGTTGATTAGCTGATGAACCGGATTTGTAATCTCGCTTTGAATGGCGCCGCTTAAAATTGCAGTTATCACCACACTGATTATGTTTCCAATCTGCATTAATGTAATTGTTATTGCGATGTATTTAAGCAATGTTTTAAAGTCAATGCTGTGTTTTTCTATTGTCTGGGATGGCAATCTCTTCATCAGCAGATAAAAAATCGGAAAGGGCAGTATGTAATTGCAAAGTGCTGATAATGCTGTTAATATGTTAAAATCATTTAGATAAATCGGATTAATCACATTGATAATATTTATTATGATTGCTTGAAATACTATTGTCATTATGCCGAGTATGAAGTAATCAGCACCTATTTTTGAGAAGAATTTCTTATGAGCATTCATTTTTTAACCTGCTTTTTTTAACATTCTATATTTAGTTAATATGTAAAATTTAAAATTTACTTTGTCTAATTTAGGAATGCCTAAATATTTATATGTCGTAAAACAAAATATAATGTATTGGAGTTGTAAACTTCAAGGTTATTTAAATAATTAAAAAGGATGGTATTTAAATGAGACATGAAGATATTATTAACACATGTGTAGAACATAAACATGCATTGATTTTTGCAGCAGGAATTGCAACAGCTCTAATTGGAGCTAAAGTTGTAAAATCTAAAGCATTCAAAGAAACCACCACCAAAGGTATGGCTGCAGTAATGTCAGCAAAAAGGGATGCTGAAGAATGTTTCCAGGATATGAGAGAAAATGCAGAAGACATTGTTGTCGATGCTAACGCTGAAACTAAAAAAGAAATATATGTTGAATCAAAAGAATGAATTTAGTTTTCAGTGATTAAAATGAAATATCAAGTAATGTATGATAACG
The DNA here is from genome assembly GCA_900313645.1 of uncultured Methanobrevibacter sp. Classification (GTDB taxonomy): domain Archaea; phylum Methanobacteriota; class Methanobacteria; order Methanobacteriales; family Methanobacteriaceae; genus Methanocatella. Next base: position 30,704 of record OMSA01000003.1, on the reverse strand, counting down.
GAGCTCGTCTCAGAGTCCGTTCCGGCCAATGGGCTTTCACAAAAGAGGAAGGTTATGGTCTTGCCTCATTACTTTTAAAACATGATTTTATCCAGGAAGTTTTCACATCACATAGAAACGGGAGCATACTTATATACCATGACGGTGAAACCGAAAGCAAACAGAAAATATTCCGTATTCTAAATGGAATAACAATGGATGACCTTTTTGAAGCAGAACCAACACAGACTCAAGTTTCAAAGGAGATAACTGATGATTTTTATCTAAAATTATCAAAGATGATAGGTCGCAGGCTGCTTGGAAGATGGTTTTTACCTTTACCTATAAAAAATGCATTGACTCTTTATCGTGCAGTAAGGTATGTATGGGGAGGATTTGACAGTTTAACTGATTTTCGTATTGATGTGGCTTTACTAGATGGTGCGGCAGTAATCGGTGCTTTACTGCAAAGACAGTTCAGGCCAGCGAGTTCCATGATGTTTTTATTGTCAATATCAGATGCTCTTGAAGACTATACTGTACAAAAAGCCAAAAGCACTCTAAAAGACAGTTTGGCATTAAACATTGATACCGTATGGTTAGTTGGAGATGATGGTGAAGAAAAACAAGTTCCTGCAATGGATATTGTTAAAGGAGATAAAATCAAGGTCCATATGGGCGATGTAATACCTGTGGATGGAAAAGTAATTGATGGAGACGGCATGGTCAATGAATCTTCCATGACTGGGGAACCTTTGGCTGTGCACAAGACAAACGGCAAGACGGTACATGCCGGAACCGTAATGGAAGAGGGAAACATTGTTGTTGAAGTCTATTCAATGAACAAGGAAACAAGATTAAACAAAATCATTGATTTAATTGAAAATTCGGAAGATTTAAAGGCAACAACCCAAAGCAAAGCTGAAAAGCTGGCCGATTCAATTGTTCCATACAGTTTCCTTGCAACAGCATTGACATATTTGATTACCGGAAATGCATCAAAAGCATTATCCGTGCTGATGGTTGACTTCTCATGTGCAATTAAGTTAACTACTCCACTGTCAATAATTTCTGCAATGCGAGAAGCATCTGATAATAGAATGATGGTTAAAGGAGGAAAATTCCTTGAAGCTTATGCAAATGCCGATACAATAGTATTTGACAAAACAGGAACATTGACAAATGCAACTCCAAAAGTTGTAGATGTTATTCCAATGTCAAAAAGATACAAACGTGATGAAATCCTAAGGATGGCAGCATGTATAGAGGAACATTTTGCACACAGCATTGCAAAAGCCATTGTAAAGCAGGCTGAAGAGGAAGGTCTTATACATGAAGAGGACCACAGTGAGGTTGAATATATTGTTGCTCACGGTATTGCCACAGAATATGATGGAAAACGTGCAGTAATCGGTTCCAGACACTTCCTGTTTGATGATGAAAAAATTAAGGTCACCAAAACTCAGGAGAAAAAAATTGCAAAAGAAGTTAAGGAACATTCAGTAGTTTACTTGGCCATTGACGGAAAACTGGAAGGGCTGATATGCATTGATGATCCCGTACGTGAAGAGGCAAAATTTGTCATTGAAGAGCTGAAAAGTTTGGGCATAGAAAATGTTATAATGCTTACCGGAGACAGCGAAAGCGGTGCAAAGGCAGGAGCCAAGGCATTGGGCATTACTGAATACCGGTCACAAGTTCTTCCTGAAGACAAATCAAGAATTGTAGAAGAACTAAAGGCTGAAGGCAAAACCGTAATTATGGTTGGAGATGGAATTAATGATTCACCAGCTCTTGCAACTGCTGATGTTTCAGTTTCAATGAAACATTCATCTGACATTGCCCGTGAAGTGGCGGATATATCATTGCTGTCTGATGACTTATATGATTTGGTAACTTTGAGAAAACTAAGTTCCGGAATGCTGGATAAGATCAACAGCAACTACCACAATATCGTGGCAGTAAATGGTTCTCTTTTAGTTTTAGGAGTGATGGGCATTATTCCACCATCAACATCTTCATTGATACATAATCTATCGACAATGTTGTTTGGAGTAATGAGTACAAAGTCCGTTTTAACAGAAAATGATTTTGCGAAAGGTATTGAAGCAGAAGCCATTGAAGTGGCTGACGCTTCATAATTTTTTTTATTTATATTTGATTTTTTTTAAAGTTTTTATATGATTAAAACAATAAGTTATAGTGTATAAAAATTTTTTAACTAGTGATTTAATGTTTGATAATTATAGAAATAAATTTATTCCATTGATTTTACCAATCTGTTTAATCATTTTTTGGTATCTGATTACTGAAGGATTAGGTATTGTTAATCCATACATTCTTCCAGGCCCAATTACCGTTTGCCAATCCGCTTGGGAGTTAATAATGAATGGAAAACTTCTTACAAACACTTTGGATACTTTATATAAAGTATTTGGAGGTTTGATTTTAGCGTCTATTGTTGCAATTCCTTTAGGAATTTTACTTGGATGGTATAAAACTTTAGAGGATATTGCTTCATTGGTCATCAGTGTTTTAAGACCGATTCCTCCGGTTGCATGGATTCCATTTTCAATCTTATGGTTTGGAATAGGTATGGTTCCTGCAGTATTTATCATTTTTATGGGTTGTGTTTTCCCAATTTTGGTTTATACAATTGATGGAGTTAAAAGAACAGATAAAGTTTTAATCGAATCAGCTCAAACCTTAGGGGCAAGTGACTGGAACGTTTTAAAAAGGGTAATTTTACCGTCAGCCGTTCCGTATATTGTTTCAGGTTTAAAAGTTGGAATCGGTATTGCTTTGATGTGTACAATTTCCGCGGAAATGGTAGGTTCAAGTAGCGGTTTAGGTTATATGATTTTAACTGCAACCAGTTTATTTGATCCAGGTACAACAGTAGTAGGTATGTTGGATATTGGTATAATTGGTATTGCATTTGATTATGTCTTTACCAAAGCTCAAGACAGAATATTCTGGTAGGTGTTATCGTGTCAATTGAAATAAAAAATATTAACAAATCATTTGAAAGTAAAAAAACCGATAAATTATCTGTCTTAGAAGATATTAACTTAACTATTAATGATGGAGAATTAATATGTCTTTTAGGACCGTCCGGATGCGGTAAAACTACACTTTTAAGACTTATTGCAGGTCTTGACCAGCCAACTTCTGGTGAAATCATCGCAAATGGAGAAAAAGTTGTAAAACCGTCCGGTGACAGGGCAGTAATTTTCCAGCAATATTCACTTTTCCCATGGTTAACTGTTTTGCAGAATGTAACCTTCGGTTTGGAGATGACAAAGAATGTTCCTAAAGAAGAAAATATTGCCGCCGCTGAGAGATACTTGACAAGTGTCGGTTTAATCGACTTTAAGGATAGCTATCCTCATGAACTTTCTGGTGGTATGAAACAGAGGGTTGCAATTATCAGATCTTTACTTAATCATTCACCAATATTGCTTATGGATGAGCCGTTTTCTGCATTGGATATGCAAAATAGGCATAAGCTTCAAGAACAGCTGATTGGGGTTTGGAAAAGATTTGAAAATACAATCGTTTTTGTAACTCACGATGTTGATGAAGCTGTTTTTCTTGCAGACAAAATTGTAATTTTGGATAAAAATCCTGGAAGAATTGCAGAAATCATTGAAGTGAATATTGAAAGAATAAGAAAAAGAGACTCTCCTGAATTCATTGCACTTCAGGAATCTATCGTAGAAAAATTAGACATGGGCGATTAGCTATATTTTAGCTATTAAAGTCCCATAATTTCCATTTTTTATACCTTCATAAACATAATCTAGTGATTTTAAAATTGAGGTATGCAAATCATTGTTTTTTGCCAGAAATGCTACAATTGCGGCAGACAAATTACAACCAGTACCATGTAAATTTTCAGTATCAATCAGCTCTTGCTTTTTAAAGGAAACTTCACCGTCAATATTGATTGTATTCCATCCGTCCAGATGGCCTCCGGTAATCAGGCTGTCACATCTGATTTTTTCACATGCTTTAATTGCATCGTCCTTGTTTTTAATCTTAACGCCACTTAATTTTTCAGCTTCACTGACATTCGGTGTTGTTAAAACGGCGTTTGGAAGCAAATATTTGTTAATGGCATTTGCAATATCCTCTTTAGTCAAATCTCCGCCGGATGTTGCAACCATAACAGGATCCACAACTGCCTTCAAATCATATTCTTTAATCTTCTGGCCAACCAATTTGATTATTTCAGGTGAATACATCATTCCGGTTTTGATAAATTTGACTTCATAGGAATCCATTACTGAATCGATTTGCTCAGAAATGTATTCGGGTGAAACGGGTAAGGTTGAGAAAAATTTGTAGGGGTTTTGTGCTGTAAGAGCGGTTACAATGCCTGTACCGTAAACGCCTATTGCCTGAAATGTTTTCAAATCGGCAAAAACGCCTGCTCCTGCAGAGGGGTCAACGCCTGCAATGCTCATAACAATCATTTAATCATCTCTTGTAACTTTAATTCGCTCTGATCCACGGAAAGGTTCAAATTTCACTTTCAGTTCTTTTAGATATTGTCTTGTGTGGGTCTTTTCACCATGAATCATGATTTCCCCTAAGTCTTCAGCAGTGTTGACGTCCAGTGCCATGAAAAATGAATCATGCACTTGGGGATTGAGTTTTTTTCTCTCGGCCGCCTGAACATGCTCTTTATAACTGAAACCTTCATAGCGTGTGCGAATGGCCATAGGTTTCATTATTATCATGTTTGTTCCGCCGCCTTTTGATGGAACGATAATGAAATCTAGATTTTTAGAAGCGTCAATAAGCATCTGGACATTTGTCTTTCCAATCAGAGGAATGTCTGATGGCACAATCATGACTTTTCTTGTTTTTCCTTTACAATATTTCATTGCCTGTGTCAATGCCTTGTTGAGATTTGAATTTTCATTTTCAAGGATTGTATCAACGTTTAGACTGTCAGCATAACTTAAAACATCCTCGTCCCTGCTGATAATCAGTATCTTGTCCACATGTTTTTTTAATGTGTCAGTTACATCATGAAGCATTACTTTCAGGAGTTTTTCCCTTTCATCTTCACTGAGAAAAGGAGATAATCTGGTTTTTGCGTTTTTGAATTTGGTAACTGGAATTATTGCGTAAATGTCATCCATATTAATCACTAATAAGTTTTAGCTATTAAGGCAACGTATTTGGCATCTTTGCCGCTTGCTATACATTTGCCTTCGGAAACTTCCTCTTGGATTCCTAAAACATCATAACCTGTTTTTTCTTCAATTTCATGACCGACTTCCTCATCTCCGCACCAGTAGAATTTTACAACGTTTCCGGATTCTACAAGTTCAGGGATCTCTTCTAGGGTATCTGCAAATTTGACATGTTCTTCAAGGAAATCCCATGCCTGTGCGGATAGGCTTTCGCCAGATTTGTCCAATAAATCGATAATCGCATCAGATAAGTTGTCATCAAGAGGTATTTCGATTTTTTCCTCTTCATCTCTTCTCATAGCTATTGTAATATTGTTCTCCAAATCACGTGGTCCGAGTTCAAGCTTGATTGGTGTTCCTTTAAGTTCCCAGTCATTGAACTTTTTACCAGGCCTGATGTCTCTGTCATCAATATTGACTCTAAGTCCATTAGCTTCAAGGGTTTCTTTTATTTCAGCACATTTCGCTAAAACTTCCTCTTTTCCTTTTTTGAATAGAATTGGAATTATTGTAACTTGATTTGGTGATACTTTTGGTGGTAAGCGTAATCCTTTATCGTCACCGTGAATTCCAATAAGTGAAGCAATTACCCTGTCGGATACTCCTGCACAGGTCTGATAAACGTATTTGTGTTCTCCGTCTTTGTCTTCAAAGGTAATTTCAAATGTTTTTGCAAAAGTTTGACCCAGATTATGGATTGTACCAATTTGTAAGGTTTTGCCGTTTGGCATAATTGCATCAAAAGCCATTGTATAGTCTGAACCTGGGAATTTGTCCCATTCAGGCCTTTTTGAAATGAGGTATGGAATTCCCAAATCATCAAAGAATTCCTTATACATTTCGATGAAATCCTGGATTTGCTCATCGGATTCCTCTTTAGTGGCATGAGCGGTGTGAGCTTCTTTGAATGTTGTGATTTCTCTTACACGTATTAAAGGTCTGGTGTGTTTTGTTTCATATCTGAAAGTGTTAACGATTTGATACATTTTGATTGGCAAATCGATGTGTGTTCTAATCCATAAGGAATACATAGGATAAATCGCTGTTTCACTTGTAGGTCTTAAGGCCAGCTGTTCGTTGAGTTCTCTTTGGCCTCCCCTGGTTACCCAGTACACTTCATCTTCAAATCCTTTCACATGGATTCCTTCCTTTGCAAGTTCACTTTCAGGAACAAGCATTGGGAAAAGCACTTCGTCATGATCCTTGTCGAGTAAGTTTTTTATAATATTCATTGAATGTTTTCTTATCTGAAAACCGTATGGTCTCCAAACTGCCATTCCTTTAATAGGATATCTTGAATCAGTTATATCTGCTTGTTCTAAAATGTCATGAAACCATTCATCAAAATTTTCCACCATATCACCTAAAATAATTTTTTATAATGTTAAATTATCTGTTTTTAATAACTATTAAAGTTATTTATTTTCAATTAGAATTTTATTTAAACTATTGGGGAACAATTTGCACTTGTTTTATTAAAAAAATTTTTAATCGGAATTAAACATTGATTTTAATGTGTTTTGAGCATAGTTGTTTTGAAAAAATTAATATAAATTGTTTGTTAACATCAGATTATTTTAGTTACTTTAATTTACTAAAATAGAAAACTTTTTATATATAGTGAATTTAAATAATATTTAAATAGTAAATGAAACTTAATTTTTTAATGATATATTTTATATGAAGTGAGGTTTGTTAATGAAATTTGAAGAAAACGAATCAATTGAAGATTCTTCTAACGATGAAGTAGTTCAGCCGGAAATCACAAATGCTGATGATGGTGAAAAAACCCAACCTATGTTAGATTACAACAATATTAAAAGCTCACAAGATATTGAGGTTCCACCTTTATTAATTGATCAAGTTATTGGACATGAAGAGTCCATTGAAACTATTAAAAAAGCAGCAAAACAAAGAAGGAATGTTTTGCTCATTGGTGATCCTGGTGTAGGAAAATCAATGCTTGCAAAAGGTATGGCACAGATATTGCCTCATGAAACTCTTCAAGATATTTTAGTATACCCTAATATGGAAGACAACAACCATCCGTTAGTAAGAACAGTACCTGCAGGTGAAGGTAAAAAGATAGTAAGAGCAACAAAAGGCTCAGCTAAAGGTCATGAAGAAAGAAAAACAATTATTACAATGTTTGCAATCGGAGGTATTTTAGTAATCGGATTTATGTATGGAAGATTATTGGAATCCATTATTGCAGCTGCATTAATCTTACTTATTTCAATACAGATTAAACCTAAAACCAATAATATGTCACCTAAATTATTGGTCAACAATGAAGAATCAAGGTTTGCTCCATTCATGGACGCAACCGGTGCTCATGCAGGAGCGCTATTAGGTGATGTACGTCACGACCCATACCAATCCGGAGGATTAGGAACTCCTGCACATGAACGTGTGGAAGCAGGAATGATTCACAAAGCAAATAAGGGAGTTTTATACATTGACGAAATCGGTACAATGAGCATGAAAACCCAACAGGAATTGTTGTCTGCAATGCAGGAAAAACAATATTCAATCACCGGACAAAGCGAAAACTCAAGTGGTGCAATGGTAAGGTCCCAGGCAGTACCATGTGACTTTGTTCTTGTAGCATCAGGAAACCTTCAGGTTTTAGAAGGAATGCACATTGCAATGAGATCAAGAATCAGAGGATACGGTTACGAAGTTTTCATGAAAGATTATATGGATGATACAACCGAAAACAGAGAAAAACTCGTTCAGTTTGTAGCTCAGGAAGTTAAAAACGACGGAAGAATTCCTCACTTTGCTCCTGACGCATTGGATGAAATCATCATGGAAGCAAAAAGAAGATCCGGAAAGCAGAATGCATTAACTTTAAGGTTACGTGATTTGGGAGGACTTGTAAGGTCTGCAGGAGATGTGGCTATTGAAAAAGGAGCTGACATTGTAACAGCAGATCATGTTGTGGAAGCTAAAAAATTCGCAAGAACTCTTGAACAGCAAATTGCTGACAGGTCAATCATACAAAGAAAAGATTACAGTATGGTCTCTGCAGAAGGAGGAAAAATCGGTCTTGTAAATGGTCTTGCAGTAATTGGAGACAGAAGTGGTATTGTATCACCTATTGCGGCAGAAGCTGCACCGACACAATCCAAAAACGGTGGTCAGATTATTGCTACCGGTAAATTAGGTGAAATCGCACAGGAATCAGTTCAAAACGTAAGTGCATTAATCAAGAAATACACAAATAAAGACATTTCCAATTATGACATTCACGTTCAGTTTATCCAGACTTATGATGGTGTGGAAGGGGATTCAGCAAGTGTAAGTATTGCAACTGCGGTAATCTCAGCAATTGAGGAAATTCCAATTGACCAGACTGTTGCATTGACAGGTTCTCTAAATGTTCGTGGAGACGTAATGCCTATTGGTGGTGCAACCGCTAAAATCGAAGCGGCTGCAGAAGCCGGAATGAAAAAAGTATTGATTCCAAAATCTAACTTGAAAGATGTTATGATTGAGAAAAAATACGAGGACATGATTGAAATCATTCCTACTGAAACTTTAAGTGATGTTTTAGAAAACATTTTAATTAGCGGTTCAAGCAAAGACAAACTAATTGAAAAAATGAAAAACATCGGTTCTAAAGTGGCAGAAAAAGTTCCGCAAACCAATATCAATAATCCAACTACAAATTAATTGGATTATTTTTTCTTATTTTTTTTTAATTATTAGAAAATTTTTATATATTTTATTTTTCAATATTTAATTATGGTTAGTTTTATTAAATTTAATATTGCAAAATTATCTGGAAAAGTTGCATGCCAACTTGCAAAATACGGTCCTGGAAGTGGTGGAACTTATCCGGGGCATGTTTTTACAAAAATAGGTGGTCAGGAATCTATTCCGAAGCTATCCTCTGATTTGAAGTTAGGTTCAGTTTTAATCACAGGTACAAATGGAAAGACAACCACCACAACTCTTTTGATAAAGTTGATGTCAAAGGATATTCAGATTAGAAGAAGCTATGAAAACAATATCCTGAATTCAATTGTTACAGCTCTTTTAAGTCAGAAAGGCGATTTGGGAATTTTTGAATATGGAATTCGTGATTTGGCACACGGTATTCCTGATACAGTTCAGAAATTAATTAATCCTGTCGGTGTGGTCTATACAACAATATCACAGGAACACACACAGGTTGCAGGTGTTAAAAATCCTTTTGAGTCATACTATAAAGCCAAAAAATTGCTCTCACAGGGCATGCAAAGAGGAGCTATTGTAACCAACTGTGATGATCCTCGCACAGCTTTTATAGGACTCAGCAAAGAGGATGATGTAACAGTGAATTACTATGGAATCGAATGTGATTTGATTGAGGATATTGGGGACAACAGCATTGAATGTCCTAAATGCGGAAAAACTTTGGATTATTCCCATTTCTATTTGAATCACAGGGGAGTTTATACCTGCGAATGCGGATTCAAACGCCCTCAGCCTAATGTAAAATTGGTGGATGTAAAATTCGATTCTGATTCATGGACTTTAAATATTGAAGGGGATTTATATAACTATTTTGCTCAGAAAAATGTTAAATTTAATTTAGAACTTAACGTACCGCCATTTGGATTCCATAATATCTACAATACATTGGCGTCCATAACCGCTTATGCAACATTCACCCCTAAGGTAGAAAACATTGAAACTACAATAAAGGAAGTATTCAATAATCTGGACATGTCATTTATTCCGCCTGGAAGATTTGAAGTGGTTGATATCGGCGGAAAATTTGTTGGATTAGGTCAAGGAGACAATGGGGATGCGCTTAAAATCAATGCAATGTTCATGAAACAATTTGTAGACGCTCCTTTGGAATTTATCTACACCACTCCTGATGAAAATGAGGAGGAAATATTCGAAGATCACTATAAAGTAGTCAAAAGCATGAACCCAGCACATGTCATTGTTGTTCCGGGAAGACATTCTATCAAAAAAGCAGAAGAGTACTACAACATTATAAAACAGGATTTCCCTGATGCCGAATTCTATCCGTTAAGCTATGAGGAAATGGATGTAAGAATCGAAAAATTAAATCAGCTGGCCAGAAATTCAGATTATAAATATGTTATCATGACCGGATGCGGTGAAGAACAGGCCATGTGGGAAGAAATCAAAAAGAAAATGATTAATAGATAATTTTGTTATCTATAATCTCTTCTATTTTTTTATAAAATTCGCTGTCTTTTTTTTCAAACTCTTCAAATGATGAGTCAATGCTGCAGCTGCAGGTGTCGGTTTTGCCGATGAGGTATTCATTTGAATCTTTTTTTATCAATATTCCAAATAGTTTTTCTTCTTCATCAGCATAGCTATTGAATTCTTCGGCTGTAAGCTCAAAATGATAATCCTTTTCACATAAAAGGTCACATTCGTTTAGGATAGGCATAAACACCATCACGCCTATGGGAATGAATATGTTTTCACTTTTATGGATTTTTAAAAGTCTGTCTTCGTAAGAATCATCGCTCTGGATTCCATATCCCTTAACTTCAAGTATGTTATTGGTGCCCATGTAGTTATCATCGTCAATGATAAAAGCGAACAGGTTTGGGTCCACATAATTATCGCAGGAAGCCCTTATATTTTTAATAGTTTCATCAACTTTCATCACAAAACGCCTCGAAGTTTTCACATAATGAAAGCACACTTTCAATTTGAGGTATTGATTCTATCCAATCTATAGGTATTGCATCAAAACCGTAATAAATTCCCGCAAGTCCTCCGCAGATTGCTGCTGCAGTGTCTGTGTCTCCTCCAAAATTCACAGCCTTTAGCACTGCATCCTTATAGTTGTCGGTATATAATAAACAGTGAAGAACACATTCTAAAGTTGTAATAACATATCCGCTGCTTCTCACATCTTCCAAATCATTGTTGAATATTTTTTCAAAGTGTATGAGCTCATCAGAATTTTCATAATATTTTTTGATTTTATCGCAGGCCAATTCAATGTGTTCACTAATTTCCAAATCATTGGATAGCATGGATTTGGCAATTTCAACGTACAGTACGCATGCAATCCTTGATCTTTCATGGGAATGTGTTAGGGCTGAAACATTTTCAATGGTTTCATAGGAAATTCCGTCGATAAAAGCTAATGGAAGAATTCTCATAAGAGATCCGTTTCCGTTATCCCTTTCACCATCACATCCTGATTCCAAAGCAGGCTGTCCTGCATCGAAATTGGAAATTGCATTTAGTGTTGTGTTTCCATAATCAAAAGTGTAATACTGGGTGTATTTATCGTTATTTATAAATTCGCTGAACTCCTGCATTATGTCTTCGTAATCAATCTTATTCTTTTCACAGATACTTGCCATTGTCGCCAATACCATTGAGGAATCATCAGACCAGGTGCCCTTTTCCATATTGTATGTTCCATGTCCCATCATATCGGTAACGGGATTTTTATCTAAAACCTCTTTTGGTCTAAACTCAACAGGAACGCCCAGTGCATCTCCAACGACAAAGCCGACTATCCCATCTTTAACTTTCATGATTACTTATTTGATTATTCTAGTTAATAAATTGTGTGTATTTTAATTAAATATATTATTCATTAAAACAAAGTAAAACTGATGATTTTAAAAACAGATAATCTTTGCCTAAGGCATTGGAAAGATTCGGATGCCCAACGTCTTTATGACCTTGCAAAAAATCCAAATATTGGTCCTGTTGCAGGCTGGGCTCCCCATCAAAGCGTAAATGATAGTCTATATATCATTAAAACTATATTTGTCAGGGAGGAATGCTATGCAATTACTAAAGATAATTGTCCAATCGGCTCAATTGAACTTCTGATTCATCCAAACGGCAATCACTGGTGGGGTGAAGGCTCAGCGGAACTGGGATATTGGATTGGAGAGGCCTATCAGGGTAGAGGTTATGCAACAGAAGCCTCAAAGGTTTTAATAAAAAGGGCTTTTGATGATTTGGGAATTGAAAGAATTTTTGCATCATATAAATGTGAAAATGCTGCCTCTAAAAGGGTATTGGAAAAATTGGGCTTTGAATTCTACGCAGAACTGACAAATGTTGATTATACGAATAAACCGTTTAGAGAAATCGCCATGAAATTAGAAAAATAATTTATATAAGGAAATGTTAATTTTAACTAATGACTAGATTATGTGAAAATTGCGGATTTGTAAATCAGGATGATTATGATTTCTGTGCAAAATGCGGAAATCCTCTGGTTGAAGGCCTCAAGCCTAAAAATTTCATAGTTTTTAAGCCGGAACAGTATAAAATCAATAAAAAGGCTATACTATTGTCATATATTATTACAATTATTTTATCCTGGAGTGGATTTATTGTAGGAATTATCTCAAAAAACACCAGAATTGCAGTATTCACATTTTTCGGATTTTTCATGCCGTTTTATCTAGTGCAGTCAAAACATCCGACAATCAGAAAACATGGTCTGATAATGATGATTATTTCACTGGTGGGTGTTGCACTCTCTTTTTATGTGATGTTTAATTAAAAAATTAAAAATTGGGAAATTATACAAAAATAGGTTTGATATTTCCCATTAAAAGTTGTATTGGGATTTGGAATACATTCATTCCATCATTTGCCATTGCAGTTCCAACAGCGTCTCCTCTTGACATGGTTCCTTGAACGTTTTCGCTACCTGCATAACCGTTGTATGCATCGTTAGCACGGATATCATCTACAATGCTGCCTCCGAAAATTGCTTCTGCAGCATCATTGTTAACGCTCACAATCAAATGCGGAGTGTAGCCGTAGCTGTAGGTTATGATATCTCTTGCAGCCCCATAAGGATCGTCAGGATTGTCCAGGTGGACATTGTGTAAGGTCTGTCCGTATTCATTAACTGAACTTCCAGGATAAACCCACTGAAAACCTCCAAAAAGGCTGAAACTAGCAGCCATATCAATTCCAGGAGTCACTTCTTCACTATCTTCAGCAACAACCAATATAGGGCTTGCCACTGTAAATAATAGTCCTGCAATGATAATTAATGCAATTATGCTTAATATCATTTTTCCTCTGTTCATAATTTTTTTTATTGTAATATTCTAGTATTAATACTTAACTTTTTTAATAATCAAAAACAAATGTAAATCCATATAATATTTTGGTGATAATGTGATTATAGGTGGTTCAGCTTCTCAAGATTTGGCAGCTCATGTTGCTCGTGAACTCGGTGAAGAATTAGGTTATGTGGAAACAAAAAAGTTTCCGGATGGTGAAAGATATTTAAGAATTACTGGAGATATTCCTGAAGAGGTAACCGTCATTCAATCAACAGGCTATCCTCAGGATGAAAATCTAATGGAATTGCTGTTTATGATTTCCAATCTGAAGGATTTGGGTGCAAAAAAGGTACGTGCAGTGGTTCCATATATGGGATATGCAAGACAGGAAAAACGTTTCAATCCAGGAGAGACAATTTCAGCAAAAATCATCTGTCAGTTAATTGAAGCGGCAGGTGCTGACGAATTCATTACATTCAATATCCATGAGGAATGTGTCTTGAACTTTTTCAATATTAAGGCAAGAAATATCTCAGCAATGCCTGCAATTGCGGAATACCTTGATAAAAAATTCTTCAAGAAATCCAATGAAAAACCATTAATTATCGCTCCGGACAAAGGAGCATACGGATTTGCACAGGAAATTTCCGAAATCATCGGATGTGATTGCACTTATCTGACAAAAGTGCGTTTAGGACCTGATAAAGTCGAAACAAAGATTGTTGATGTTAGATGTGACAGTGAAAGTGAAAACACTGTTAATGTCGATTCTGTTAAAGGAATGCATGCAGTCATTATTGACGATATCATCGCAACCGGCGGAACCATTGTCAATGCGATAAATATTCTAAAACAATACGGGGCATCCTCTGTGGACGTATGCTGCGTTCATCCTATTTTGACCAATAACGGTGCTACAAGAATATACGCTGCAGGAGCTAATAAAATAATTGGTACAAATTCCCTGTCCTCAGATACTTCACGTGTTTCCATTGCAAAAGCCATTGCAGATGCATTGAGGGAATGAAATGGATAAACCAACCATTAAAAAGGAACTAATTGATAAGTCCAATAATATTTTAGCAAAATATGCTGAACCGGATATTGTAGAATCTGTTTCAATAATGAACATGTCCGATAAAACAGTATTTCTAGGTTCTTTAAGAGTTTATAATGATGAAAATGTAAATAAAATCAAAAAAGACCTATCAGATGAACTTAAAGGTTATGGCGAGTTTACAATAAGGGATCAGAAAGTTATTCCTTGCTGTTCTCCCAGCTATATCCACATCAGTTTCAATATTACATTTCCAAATTAGATATTATGAAAGAATTCAAACTTAAATCACCCTATAAACCATTGGGTGATCAACCAAAAGCCATTAACTCGTTAGCTGAAGGCATTAATGACGGAATAAAAGAGCAGACTCTTTTAGGTGTAACAGGTTCCGGTAAGACTTTTACAATGGCAAATGTCATTGAAAAAGTGCAAAAGCCGACATTGGTTATTTCCCACAACAAGACGCTGGCTGCACAATTATATGAGGAATTCAAGGAATTCTTCCCAGACAATGCAGTAGAGTATTTTGTCAGCTATTACGATTACTATCAGCCTGAAGCTTATGTGCCTCGTACAGACACATTCATTGATAAGGAAGCATCCATTAATGAAGATATTGATATAATGAGGCATTCTGCAACCCAATCTTTACTTTCAAGGGATGATGTTATCGTTGTAAGCAGTGTGAGTTGTATTTATGGTATCGGTTCTCCTGAAGATTACGGAGAATTCGCTTTTGGAATAAATGTAGGGGATATTTATGACAGGTCTGAAATCCTCGCCCGTTTAGTGTTCATGCAGTATGAGCGAAATGATATTGAGTTTGACAGAGGTCAGTTCCGGGTTAGGGGAGATGTTATCGAGATTAATCCTGTCCACGGAACACCGCCGATAAGAATTGAACTGTTCGGCGATGAGATTGATGCCATCAGTTTAATAGATAAAGTCACAGGAAAAAAACAGGAATCACTTCAAAGATACATGATTTTCCCAGCAAAGCACTTTGTTGTTGGCCAGGATAAGATGGATGTGGCAATCTCAAAAATCACCCAGGAATTGGATGACAGACTGGCGGAATTAAATTCAATGGGAAAGCTTCTTGAAGCTCAAAGACTGGAGCAGAGAACTCGTTTTGATATAGAAATGCTTCGTGAAATGGGATACTGTCCGGGTGTAGAAAATTATTCAATGCATCTGTCCGGACGGGAATGGGGAGAAAAACCGTATTCGCTTCTTAAATATTTCCCTGATGATTTTTTAACAATTATTGATGAATCACATGTAACTGTCCCTCAGATTAGGGGAATGTATAACGGTGACAGAGCACGTAAGGAAACTTTGGTTGAGCATGGTTTCAGACTGCCTTCCGCTAAGGAAAACAGGCCTTTAAGATTCGATGAGTTTGAATCATCCGTTAATCAGGTCATTTATGTATCTGCAACACCGGGCCAATATGAGCTTGCAAAATCAAGAAATGTTGTAGAGCAGATTATAAGACCAACCGGACTGGTGGATCCTGAAGTGCTGATACGTCCTGTAACCGGCCAGGTTGAGGATTTGCTTAAGGAAGTTAAATTAACTGCCGAAAAAGATGAAAGGGTGCTGGTTACCACATTAACCAAGAGGATGGCTGAAGATTTAACGGATTACTATGCAAGAATCGGTGTTAAAGTAAGGTATATGCACTCAGAAATCGACACTCTTGAGCGTATTGACATTGTTGATGATTTAAGGAGAGGCAAATTTGATGTTCTGGTGGGTGTAAACCTGCTTAGGGAAGGTTTGGATCTCCCTGAAGTATCGCTGGTGGCTATTTTGGATGCGGATAAAGAAGGATTTTTAAGAAATGAAACTTCCCTTATACAGACTATCGGACGTGCAGCAAGAAATGTCAATGGCCGTGTTATAATGTATGTGGATGATATGACCGATTCAGTTCAAAATGCTTATGACATTACACTTAAAAGGCGTAAACTGCAGATGAAATATAATGAAGTTCATGGAATCACTCCAAAATCAACTACAAGAACCTTAAAAGAAAAATTAGCTGAAGAAGATGAAAAATATAAAGGCATTGGGGCTGAAGTTGAAAAAATGCCTAAAGATGAGCTTCGCTTATTAATAAGGGACCTTGAAAAAGACATGAGGGATGCCGCTTCCAGACTTGACTTTGAAAGGGCTGCAGACTTGAGAAATAAACTCTATGCACTGAAAGGTTTTGACAAGTGATTTTCATTAGTTATTTATATTCACTAAATTAAAAATTAGTATGATGTCATTTTTTAAGAATAAGGTTAAATTTTTATTACTTTTAGTTTTTTTCATGTTCATATGCCTTTCTGTTGTTAGCGCAAGGGTCCTGAGGATGTTAGTAGTGGGCAAACCACCTCTATTTCTATTGATTCATATGATGTAACCACTGGTGAGTCAATTCTAATCTATTTGAAGGATTCAAACAATAATCCTCTGGTTAATAAAACCTTAAAGACAACCATAAACAACAATGTGCAGTCAATTTCAACCGACGGGAATGGTATTGCCAATTTGGGGGTT
This sequence comes from uncultured Methanobrevibacter sp., assembly GCA_900313645.1. GTDB lineage: Archaea > Methanobacteriota > Methanobacteria > Methanobacteriales > Methanobacteriaceae > Methanocatella. The sequence continues at coordinate 13,863 of OMSA01000003.1, read as the reverse complement.
GATTTACCTGCCAAGAATTACTGGTTAAATGTTGTTTTTGAGGGGGATGATGATTATGGAGCCTCTGAAAGTAGTTTTAATATCCACGTCCATAAAATAGGCACAACAATTACTGTGAGAAATACGACTGTAGTTTATGGAGGCACTTTCTATGCTTATTTAAAGGATGCCTATGGAAATTCAATGATAGGTTCTGATGTGTTTTATACTGTTAATGGCGTGACATATTCCATAACCACTAAAATCTATGGTGTTGCAAGCATGAAGATTAATCTTTTGGCTAAGACATATTCCTTTAACATTTATTATGCGGGAAATGAATATTATGAAGCTATCAATAAGACTATTGACCTGAAAGTTCTTGCATCAACTTCAATTGTCATTGGAAATGATATCCTTTTGACTAATGGATGCTTGAGAATTTATCTCAAATCAAATCAGCAGAATCTGATTTCCAACAAAACGGTTAAGATTACCATTAACAATGTCACTTTTATAAAACAGACAAATTCTGAAGGCATAATCATTTTAGTGCCGAAAATGGGTACCGGTAAACTGTCTGTTGAAGCGGAACTGAATGAAACTTCAGATACTGCAAGAGCCACCGCATCAAAAGAGGTAACAGGTATCAGCGGAAGCCCTAAAAATCCATTAATTTCAAGTATTCCTTTAAAAAATGGAGTTCCGGATATTGATTATATGGTTGCAAGTTATGTGATGGCGGATGGCGATATGAAATATGGTCTTTTAAAAGCACAATATCTTGAAACCATTAAAAGAGACAGCCAGTGTCTATTTTTAAATAATATGTTGAGCAAATACATCATATTTAAATCAAAAGCAGAACCTAAGCTCAATCATATCATTAAAAGGGAAAAATGGAATGTTATTGAAAGGGCGATAAATACTAAAATAGTTAAGGCAAATAAGCATGCCTACTGGCCAGGTGAAATTGAAGTTAATCTGAAGGGAAAATCATATACCTATTCTGAAGTGAGGGACGTTCAGGATACAGGTTATACCTGCGGTCCGACTTCATGCAGTATGTGCTGTCAGGCTCTGAGAAATTATTACTGTGAGAGTTATCTTGCCCAAAAGGCCGGAACAAGTTCTGCTTACGGATCAAGTACAAGCGGACTTAAGAAAGCTTTGGAAATGTGTAATTTCAAATGTACCGTTTATTATAAAAGCTCATATAACAAGGCAATAGCCGAACTTAAAAAAGGCGGTTGTGTGCTGGTTTTCCATACCGGGGGTCATTACGTATCCATTTTGGATATAAGTAAAGACGGTAAGAAAGTGCTTGTGGGAAATCCTTCAGGAGATTACAATCAGGGAAGCCATAGGATTCCGACAAAATGGTTAACTGTAAACTATATGTATGCTCGTTTTAACAATTATGACACTTCAGGTTTAATTGTTAAACTGAAATATAGTTTAAACGCAGCCACTAAAGCTAAAGTTAATAATTTCTACAACAGCATGGGTACAAAATGGACCAGACAAAATGTTAATGAAAGAATACCTCAAATTTAGTATTCTTTTTTTCTATTTTTTTATTTAAAATAATGATAATGCTCTAAATAGGAGTTATTGGTATTGTTTGTTAGTTTAACTTTTTAAAATGTCCGTAATTAATTTTTAACTGATTTTTTTTAATACTTTTCAAATGCTCTCTAATACTTTATAAAGTAGTTTGTTCTAATATTATATAACAAAATTAAGGAGAGTATTATGGCTGATATTGATAAAAAACAGATTGTCATAAAGGGTGCACGTGAGCACAATTTACAGGATATTGACGTCAGTGTCCCTCGTGACGAGTTTATTGTAATTACCGGTTTAAGTGGGTCCGGAAAATCTTCTTTAGCTTTTGATACAATTTATGCTGAAGGACAGCGTAGATATGTTGAATCATTATCTGCTTATGCAAGGCAATTTTTAGGGCAGATGAAAAAGCCGGAAATGGAGTCCATTGAAGGTTTGTCTCCTGCTATTTCAATTGATCAAAAAACAACAAGGGAAAATCCAAGGTCTACTGTTGGTACAATTACAGAAATTTATGATTACTTAAGATTATTATTTGCAAGAATTGGAATTCCTCATTGTCCAAACTGTGGAAGGGAAATCTCACATCAGACAATCGGCCAGATTGCCGAATCCGTCATAGAGGAAGGCGAAGGCATTAAGATTCAGATTTTGTCTCCAATTGTACGCGACAAAAAGGGCCAGTTCAAAGATGTGCTTGAAGACCTTAGAAACAAGGGTTTTGTAAGGGTTCGCGTTGATGGTGAGATTAGAGACCTTGATGAGGATATTGAACTTGCAAAAACTTACAGGCACAACATTGATGTTATAGTGGACAGATTAAAAATACGTAAAAATGTCGATTTTAAAAGAAGACTGGTCGATTCACTTGAAACCGCCACTGAATTTACTGAAGGGCTGGTGACAGTTCTCTTTACAACCGATGATGATGAATACGAGAAGAAATACTCAGAACATTTCGCATGTGTAGACTGTGGCATCAACTTTGAAGAGCTGACTCCAAGGATGTTTTCTTTCAATGCGCCGCAGGGAGCATGTCCTGAATGTAATGGTATCGGCTCAAAAATGGAAATAGACCCTGATTTGGTAGTGCCTGATAAGACATTAACATTAAATGAAGGTGCAATTGTCCCATGGGCAAGTTCAGCTAAAAGAGAGAATTATTATTTCCAGATGCTTGATGCAGTGTCAAAACACTTCAAATTCAGTATGGACACTCCATTTGAAGAGCTTGATAAGAAATATCAGGATATAATTCTTTTTGGATGCGATGAGAAAATCCCATTTACATTTAAAAGAAGAAACAAATCCTACATGGTCAACCGTAAATTTGAAGGTGTTGTTCCAAGAATGCAAAGATTATATTTCGAAACCAAATCAAGCTATTCAAGAAAATACCTTTCAAGATTCATGTCCGATAGAAAATGTTATGTCTGTGACGGTAAACGTCTAAAACCGGAAGTTCTAGCAGTTACTGTTGGTGGAAAATCCATTATTGATGTTTGTGATTTGGCTATTAAGGACTCTTATCAGTTCTTCCAGGATTTGGAATTGACTGAAAGGGAAAATTTCATTGCAAAAGAAGTTTTAAAGGAAATCAAAGAACGTTTAAGCTTTTTAGTTGAAGTAGGACTTGATTACTTGTCAATGTCCAGGTCATCAGGTACACTTTCAGGTGGAGAAGCTCAAAGAATCCGTCTGGCAACTCAAATCGGATCAGGTCTTGTTGGAGTGCTATATATTCTGGATGAACCAAGTATCGGTCTTCACCAAAGGGACAATATAAAACTCATTGAGGCATTAAAAAGGCTTAAGGATTTGGGAAATACTTTGGTTGTAGTTGAGCACGATGAGGAAACCATATTGTCTGCAGACCATGTTGTGGATATAGGTCCCGGCGCAGGTGAACACGGTGGAAAGATTGTAGCTCAGGGAACTCCATTGGATATAATGAAAAATCCTGACTCAATTACAGGCCAATACATCTCAAGAGTAAAAAAAATTGATATACCTAAAAAAAGAAGAGAAGGTAACGGTAAATTTATCAAGATTATAGGTGCTGAGCAGAATAACCTTAAAAATATTGATGTGGAAATTCCTTTGGGTAAATTTACTTGTGTCACCGGTGTGAGCGGCTCCGGAAAGAGCAGTCTAATCAATGAAATATTATATAAGGGAGCACATGGTAAATTATCCAAAAAGTTCATGTTTGCAGGTAAATACAAGGAAATTGAAGGATTGCAAAACATTGACAAGGTTATTGCAATCGACCAAAAGCCGATTGGAAGAACACCAAGGTCCAACCCTGCTACTTATACCGGAGTATTTACAGATATTCGTGAACTGTTTGCAAACACTCCTGAATCAAAGGCAAGAGGATACAAGCCTGGAAGATTCTCTTTCAATGTTAAAGGTGGTAGGTGTGAAGCCTGTTCAGGTGACGGAATCGTTCAAATTGAAATGCACTTTTTAGCGGATGTTTATGTTCCTTGTGAAGTCTGCGGCGGAAAACGTTACAATGAAGAGACTTTGGATATTAGATATAAAGGTAAAAACATTTATGAAGTCCTGGAAATGACTGTTGAGGAAGCATTGGAATTCTTTGAAAACATTCCAAAAATCACTAAAAAACTTCAGACCTTATATGATGTTGGTTTAGGCTATATGAAAATAGGACAGCCAGCAACAACATTGTCAGGTGGTGAAGCTCAAAGGATTAAGCTGGCTAAGGAGCTTTCAAGAACCAGTACAGGTAAAACATTGTATATTTTGGATGAGCCGACCACAGGTCTTCATTTCGCAGATATCAAAAGACTTTTATCAGTTCTGGATAGACTTACTGATGCTGGAAATTCTGTTGTTGTCATTGAACATAACCTGGATGTAATTAAAACAGCAGACCACATTATTGACCTTGGTCCTGAAGGCGGTGATGGTGGAGGACTTGTAATCGCTACAGGAACACCTGAAGAGGTTGCCGAAGCCGGAACTTATACTGGAGAGTTTTTAGAGCGTATGCTTGATGAAAATATTACTCCTTATGCAAAAGAATTGGTGGAAGATATTGGAAAATAATATTTTTTCCCTATTCTTACTTTTTTTATAAAACTTATTTAGTAAGTTAAACATATATTTAATAAATTACTTTCAGGTGATAATTTGAATTTTAACATTAAGGAAGCTTTTCTAATTCTAATTCGTGGACTTCTAATGGGTTCAGCAGACATAGTTCCAGGAGTTTCTGGAGGAACAATAGCGTTAATTACCGGAATTTACGGTCATCTAATTGAGGCTATCAGTAATATCCGCTTTGGATTTTTAAAACCTTTGGTTAAAGGGGACTTTAAAGGATTCTGGAATCAGCTGCTTGAAGAAATAGACTTTAAATTTTTCATCCCGCTGATTTTAGGTATAGGTATAGCATTCCTGACACTTGCAAAAGTAGTTACATACTGTATGGAGTACCATACTGCACTGACATATTCATTCTTTTTAGGTTTAATCATTGCTTCAGCTGTTATTCTATTTAGAAAAATCGATAAAATCAATATTAAACATGTTTTATGTGCAGTTATCGGTTTGATTTTAACTTATATCTTTGTAAGCCTGAATCCGATTGCAGCTAATCATTCACTTTTAATAATTTTCATATCCGGAATGATAGCTATCTGTGCAATGATTCTTCCAGGCATTTCAGGTTCATTTTTATTGCTCCTGCTTGGACAGTACAAATACATGCTCACAGCACTTCATGAATTTCATTTATCTGAAATTGCAGTATTTGCCGTTGGTGCGGTTATAGGAATTTTAGGATTTTCAAAGATACTTAATTTCCTGCTTAAGAATTATGAAGAGCTGACAATGGCATTTCTTATCGGTGTGATGCTTGGATCACTTAAGGTCCCTGCTGTGGAAATTGTAAGTTCTGCAAGCGTTGATGTATTCGGCATATTGCCATGTATTGTTGTTGCAGTAGTAGGATTTGCACTAATCATTGTTTTGGAAACAAAATTTGATTATATGGAATAATCAATTTTTATTCTTTTTTTTTAAAATTTATTAACAATTAAAAATAGATTAGAATATAATGCTAGTTTTAAAAAAGATTAAAAAACAGTGGAGATTATATCCAATAGGTTCTCCAAAAGGTGCTCTGAATCATAAAAGGGAACCGGAATTTGTTGGAAATATCAAATTCTTGGATGATGGTGAGTCTTTATCCATTTCAAGGTTTGTTGCAGATTATAATTTTAAGGACAACTCCACTTTAAATGAAAAGCTGATTCCGCCAGGTGAAGTGACCAAGCTTCTGCGCTCACAGGCAGTTTTTCTTGCAACACCTGATAAAAAAGTTGAAAATTTCCTGAAATCATTGAATATCAAGGTTAGACGCACACAGGTATGTGATTTTTGTGCATATGAAGGAAATATCACCATTGTCAATTCATCTTATTCTTATAAATATAATAATCAGCTCATCTGTAAGGACTGTGCTCATGATACGATTAAGGAAGAGATAAAACTTCAGGGATTCGACAAAAAGATTTTCAGAAATCTTAAAAAAACTTTGGAAAAAACTGAAAGTCTTGAAAAAACACTGTCTGTTTTGAATCCCCATTTCGATCCTTTAAAAAATAGGGATTTGACTCTTTTTGATAAAACCCGCAAATCAAAACATATCATTCCTCCTGTCGACATGAAAAGGCTTAAAATCCCAATGGAATTTAAGGACGTTCTGCTCAACTCAGGAAATACCAAATTATTGCCTGTACAGTATCTGGCTATTAAGGAAGGGCTTTTAAAGGGCGAAGATTTGCTGGTGGTGAGCGCTACAGGTTCCGGTAAGACATTGGTTGGAGAGCTTGCGGGCATCACACAGGCTTTGGAAGGCAAGAAATTCGTGTTTTTAACACCTCTGGTTGCTCTTGCAAATCAGAAGTACAGGGATTTTAAAAAGAAATACTCCAAATTGGGCTTAAAGGTATCCATCAAGGTGGGAAGAAACAGGGTTAAGGCAAAAGGCGAGTTAAACCTGCCTGACAGTGATGTTTCCAAATCAGATATAGTTGTTGCAACCTATGAAGGAATAGATTATCTTTTAAGAAACGGCAATTCCAACAGTCTGTCAAACTTGGGGGTTGTATTGATTGATGAAATCCACATGATTGATGATGAGGATAGGGGAACCCGTTTGAATGGTTTAATTAAACGGATAAAGCATTTATATCCAAAAACTCAAATCATCGGCCTTTCAGCAACAGTAAAAAATCCTGAATTTTTAGCTGAGGAATTCAATATGAAGCTGGTTGAATATTCACAGCGTCCGGTTCCTCTCGAAAGGCATTTGGTTTATGTAAGAAACGAATCCCAAAAACGCCATATAATGCAGAAACTGGTTAAAAAGGAATTCAATACAAAATCCAAAAAAGGATTTAGAGGCCAGACTATAATATTTACCAATTCAAGGCGTAAAACTCATCAGATTGCAAATTATCTAAGCAATAAACGCATCAATGCTCAGGCTTATCATGCAGGATTGTCTTATTATAAAAAGGAAAAAATCGAAAAGGACTTTGATAAGGGAAGAATCTCATGTGTCGTAACTACGGCAGCCCTTGCGGCAGGTGTTGATTTTCCGGCATCACAGGTAATATTTGACTCTCTTATCATGGGAAATAAATGGATTAATCCAAATGAATTTTCACAGATGCTGGGTCGTGCCGGAAGGCCATCATATCATGACAGGGGTATTGTTTATCTTCTACCGGAAGTTGGAAATGATTTTGAAGGAGAATCAGAAGAGTCTATGGCATTGGATTTATTGGAAAGCAACAGTGATGACGTATATATTGAATATGATGAGGAATCAGCATATGAGCAGATTCTTGCAGATATCTCTTCAACTTCAATAAAGTCAATGGATGAGCTGAATAAGTTTTACAAGACAATTGACGTTCCGATAAGCATTAAGATAGCTGTTGATGAGATGGAGGATTTGGGCCTGATTAACCGTGTTTCAAATAAGTTGGAAGTAACGAAATATGGAAGGGCGGCATCGGTTTCGTTTTTATCCGTCGATGAGGCTGAATTTATTAAAAATACATTAAATGATAGAAATTACTTAAAAAGATATGTTGGCCTCTCTCCAATGTATAAGAAAAAGGATAAGTTTGATAAACTTAAGGTTCTGATTTTAGCAATGGCAATGGATTTGGAAATGTTTGAAAATGCTTATCTGTCAAGTGTCATTCACAACCAGATTGCCAATGCCTTAAAAATTAAATTTTCTACAAGATTATTTGCAGAATCCACTTTGGACATCATCTCAAGCGGTGAGGCTATTGATAAGGTGGATAATAAATTCCAGGATGCTCTGATTGCTATTCAGTCTGATTTCCTGCAGTGCAGATGCCAGGACAGGCCATTTTGCAGCTGTCTTCAAAGGGGAATCTCCGAGCTCATAGTTCATGAAAGGCTAAAGGGTAAAGATCCGCAGGATATTTCAACAAAACTGTTTAGAAAGTATCAGGTTCAGGTCTATCCTGGAGACATATTCTCATGGCTGGACAATTTTGTCAAGAATTTGGATGCCATCAAAAGGATTGCTAAAGCTTATAATAAAAATAATATAGTTAAAAAGACTAATTATCTAATTAAGAAAATCGAAAATGGGTGAACAAATGTTTGCAGAAGATAAAATATTAATAGGATGTAATGAGAATACCGAGGTATTTTTGTTGCCAAAACTGGCAAACCGTCACGGTCTGATTGCCGGTGCAACTGGGACTGGTAAAACAATTACCTTAAAAACTTTAGCTGAATCATTTTCTGATTTGGGAGTTCCTGTATTTCTTGCGGATATGAAAGGAGATATTTCAGGACTTGCAAAATTAGGCTCTGAAACAGACAAGATTAAGACAAACGTCGAAAAATATGGTCTTGCAGCTAAAGGATTTAAATATGAGGCATATCCCGTCGAGTTTTGGGATTTGTTTGGTGAAAAAGGGCTTCCTGTCAGAGTAACCTTATCTGAAATGGGTCCGACTTTACTGTCTAAGATTTTAAACCTATCAGAAGCACAGGAAGGCGTATTGGATATAGTTTTTAAGGTGGCAGATGAGGAATCTCTTTTGATAATTGACTTAAAAGATTTAAAATCAATGATAAATCATGTTGTTGAAAATAAGGACCAGTACGAAAGTCAGTACGGTGCCATTGCCGAAAAGTCTGCAAATACCATTTTGAGAAGTTTGCTGAAAATGGAAGACCAAGGAGGAAATGATTTCTTTGGTGAACCTGCATTGGAATTAGGCGACTTTATGAAACTTGATGATAATGGAAAAGGTGTCATCAACGTATTGGATGCTCAAAAACTATCATTGTCTCCTGAAATATACTCAACATTCCTTTTGTGGATGCTGTCAAATTTATATCAAACATTGCCTGAAGTAGGAGACATGGACAAGCCTAAATTCGTATTTTTCTTTGATGAGGCACATTTATTATTTGATGATATGTCCCCTGAATTTGGTAAGAAAGTGGAACAGATTGTAAGACTGATTCGTTCAAAAGGTGTGGGACTGTATTTCATATCACAATCTCCTGCAGATATTCCTGATGATATTTTAGCCCAATTGGGAAATAGGGTTCAGCATGCACTTCATGCATACACTCCAAAAGACCAGAAAGCGGTAAAAGTTGCAGCTGAAACATTCAGACCAAATCCTGAATTTGACACTGCAAGTGTAATTTCCGAACTTGGAATCGGTCAGGCATTAGTTTCAGTTCTTGAAGAGGGTGGGGTTCCTAGTATCGTTCAAAAAGTGGATATTGTACCTCCTCAAAGTTATATTGGAGCTATTGATGATGCAATGAGGTCTGAATTGATTAATCTGTCAGAACTAAAGCCTAAATATTGGGAAGCTCTGGACGCCATGTCTGCATATGAAATGCTTTTAGAAAAAATCGATTCAAACCCTAATGTTGAAAGTGAAGTAGCACAAGTGGACAAGGAGATTATTGAAGAGGCCAAGGTTGAAGTTGAAAAGCAAGAGGAAGTTTCCACTCCTGAGCCTCAACAGCAAGCACCTTCTGCTGGCGGAATATTAGGTGATGTTTTAGGCAGTGTTTTAGGAGGACAACAACCTGCAAGTGGTAAAAAAGCTAAAAAAACTCCTCAACAGAAAGCTCTTGAAAAAGCAGCATCTCAAGCAGTCAATACTGCTACACGTGAAGTGACAAAAGGAATTATGAGGGGAATCTTCGGTCAGATGAAATAGGTGATTAGATGGCTCATCCCCACAATAGGGCAATAGCAAATATGAAAGCCTCTTCATTGATTGGAGTCATTGAAGAGTCCAAGATGACATATGTGCGTGAGAATTTAAGCGTGTTTCTGCATGAAAGTCAGATTAAACTTTTAAAGCAGGTTAAAAAACATGAAAAACCGCATCACAAAAGGATTCGCATAAAGCAATTCGAAAAGGCCGAAAAGGATGATTTGTTTAATATGCATTTGGGCCTGTATTTGAATAAATATAAAAAACTGGCTAAAAACGGACTTATTGAAATTGATTTGAATCCTGATAATGGTCTAGCTTATGACTGTTCTTTAACCTCTAAAGGTAGTGAGGTTCTGGATGAAATCGCTACTTTGGAAAGTGAATGGGAAGAAATCGTTGGAATCAGTGAGGAGGATATGGAAGTCTTAAAGAAAATGGCTTTAAATTCCTTTGAAATTTCATATAAGCACAAGAAAAAAAGGGGCTTTATTTTTTAAGCTCTTTAAATATTTTAATTCATGATATGCTATTGAATTGTTTGTATCTTTAACAGATTCAATAGTTTCTTTTCTATTTTTTTTCTATTTTTTTAACAATATTTCGCCGATCATTTTTTTTGCAGAATAGTAATATTTTTCAACATCAATCAATATAGAAAAATATTAAATATTACTTTATTAAATAATTATAAATTGTATTCAATTATACTTGAATATAATATTTAGAAGGTGATTTAATTTTGCGATTAAATAAGTTATTGTTAGTCAGTATTTTCGTGCTGGCTATTTTTACGTTGGGAGCTGTAAGTGCAGCTGAAGATGTAAGCGTAGATGAAATAACCGCTGATGGTGATGACGCAGAAGTTACTGCTGTCAGCGAAGATGTAACTGATGGTGAATTAAGTGCAACTCAACAGGATGATGTCCTATCAGACCCAGTGGCACCTACATATACCTATGACTTCAACCTGCCTATGTCAGGTTCAGCATATGTGGCACAATGGGGTCAACCAATCATTGTTTCAGCCAACTATACCCATGCAACTGGAAATGTTACCATTACCTTTGCAGGTGAAACATACACAACAGACTTGATTGATGGTGCATTCACCTTTGAGGTAACTAAATACACTAAGATAGCAAACAATCAAGCATTCAAGGTTCAATATAATGGTGATGAAAATTACAGTCCTGTAAGTTTCCAAAAAAATATTCATATTCAAATGAATGATGTTGCAGCACATGACGCATACTATGGATTAAATCCTTATGTAGAAGTCAATTTGCATAATGCAACAGGAAACGTTACATTCACTGTAAATGGTGTAACATACAGAAAAGAATTGGTAAATGGAACAGCAATTCAAGAGTTTACCAATTACACATTAGGAAGAAACACTGTAGCATTTGCTTACGAAGGTGATGAAAATTTCAATCCGATTTCAAAATCATATAATTTCAATGCAAATGCAAACATTGAAGCACCAACAATATATAATTTCCAACCTGCAATTATAACTGTTTATATGGGTGAAGCAACCGGAAATGTAACTTTTGCAATGAGTGGAGAATCTTACATTGTCCCTATTGAAAACGGGAAAGCAACATGCGTGTTTGAAAACTATGTCATCGGATCAAATACTGTGTCAGTCGCATATTCTGGTGATGATACTTTCAATCCGTTCTCTACAACTAAAAAGTTCGATGTATTGAATAAAGAAAATGCAACCATTTTATCTTCTGTTTACAGAACTGCTGATAAAAATATGGTCATTATTTGCATTCCATTTGGTACAGGCAATGTGAACGTAACAATAAACGGTAAAGATGAAGTTTTAGAATTGATTGACGGCGTTGCTTATTATAACATTGGTGCCGACGACAACATCACTGAGATTAATGTAAAATATGATGGAAACAACAGATTAAATCCTGCAAATTCCACTGAATTTAAGGAATTGAATAATATTGTAAATAATGATAATTACATGTACTACTTCAATCAGGCTGATGGAGGTAAAATCTTTGAATTCATTGAAGACGGAACAACCTTAGACTTCCAAGGTTCAATCATTAACCCTGACCAAGAAAAAAATGTCTACTTTGATGTAAGCAAACCGGTAAATATTATTACAACCACCGGCGATGCATACATTGACTTGAACACTACTGCAGGCAGTTTAATGGGCGAAAACCCTGGTAACAGATTCACAGTCAGCTATGGAGGTTCATGGTCCAACATCACTGGAATCAATTTCCACAATACTCAATTATGGGTATTCAACACCCACCATGTCGTTTTAGACAGAATTAGTAATGTAATTGAAGACCAAAGAGTAGGATCAGGTGTAGGAGCTACTTCCATTAGGGCAAACTCAACTTGGGTAACAGTTAAAAACAGTTACTTCTACACAAGAAACAATGGTGGATCAAGTTCATTGGTAATCGCTTGGGCTGATTACTGCACTTTCGACAACAACACAATCGTTGTTGAAGGAAACGTCGGAAACATGATTTACCTAACCACCTACAACGTGGATATTCCTTCCGGTGTATTAGCTAATGTTTACAACAACATTACAAACAACAGAATTTTAGCTCATGACAAAACTCCTGCAGCTATCTGCTGGGGATTAGTAATTTCCGGTGCACACAACTATGTAGCTGATAACTACATTGACTACGGTGGTGTCGGTATTAATCAACAATGGGGAGCAGGTGATTTCATCAACAACACTTATACTGGTAATGTTTTAGTCGGTGCATCCGCTAATTTCTTGCCGACTTCAATTGTATACAACAATACTATTGGAGGTACTGCAAGTACAGGTGCAAATACCGTATTTTTCAATAACACTGTAGGTAAAGCTTTAACTGTTGGTGCAGATGCTGAAGCATACGACAACACTGCTGGCGGATTAACCTTAAGCGGTGCAGGTTCCTATGTGCATGATAACGTCATCAATGGTGCAACCACTATTTCCCAAGGAAACATTGTTGTGGCAAACAACACATTCCTCGGTGACAATTCCATCAAATTCAGTGCGGCCAATACCAAAAATGTCACTTTTGCAGACAATGACGTGGTTGGTTATATTGAATTTGGAAACAAAAACGCTAAAGGTAATATAATCACTGGAAACAATATTACAACTTCTAAAAACTATGCAATTGATTTAAAAACATATACTGGTACTGAAACCGTAATGACTGACAATATATTGAACAGTAATAACGGATTCGGTAATGCTGCTATTAACCACAAAGAAGATGACACTTTAGTAATAGACAACTATCAAAATGAAACTGCCGGAATCATCATTACTGCTGAAGATATTAAAGTCGGCCAAACAGCTGTTTTCAACATTACATGTAATGTGACTTCCGTTTCTGAAGTGGCTGTTCTAGTTGATAACAAACAATACACAGTAAAACTTGTTGACGGTAAAGGAACTCTTGAAGTAGAAGGTCTATTGGCTAATACCTACACCGTAAGAGTATCATCTCTTGATGAAACATATGGTGCACAGAACACTACTACCTTGACTGTAAGCAAACCTGAAAAAACCCAATGGGTTGATTCTGATATTACTGTAACTATTGCTGATGCTACAGGTACTGTCAAATTATCCATTAATGGTGCTGAAGTATCTGCGGATCTTGTGGATGGTGTAGCTGTTTTAGCTGTTCCTGATTTAGCAATTGGTGAATACGAATTTACTATCACTTATAGTGGAGATTACAAATACTTAGGTAATCAAACCACTGGAACCTTAAAAGTCAACAAAAACAAAGAAGTAAAAATCATTGCTTCCGATGTTCGTGTTGATGTGGTTGCTGATAAATTTACTGCACAATTCACTAACTACATTGGTGAGGCTATTGCAAATGCTGATGTAACCATTACTATTGGTGATGCAGTTTATTCATTAGTTACTGATGAAAACGGTATGGCTACTGCAGATATTACATTATACAGAGGTAAATATGATGTAAATGTTGCATTTAAAGCTATAGAAGATGAATATGATGCA
>OMSA01000076.1 GCA_900313645.1 uncultured Methanobrevibacter sp. | reverse complement strand
TTCATGCTTTTCATTCTCCCTTTTGTTTTTTCTGGTTTGAGTTTAATTTGCTTGTTTTAATTAAATACTTGTTAAGATTTGTTTTTTTGGTGTTTTAAGGTGTAAGTAAGCACTTGCATTCGAAAATCTTTATATATGGTGTTGTTTAAACTATTAAGTAGAGTTTGAAATTACTTAACTCGAAAATTAACCTATTTGTGGTGGTGAGAAAACACACCATTTTTGTAAAAGCATGATTTTTTCATGCTTTTTTCTCCCTTTTGTTTTTAAATTTTTCCGGTTTGAGTTTAATTTGCTTTTTTTGATTAAATATTTGTTAGGAATTGTTTTTTATTAAGTAGAGTTTGAAATTACGCAACTCGATAATTAACCTAAATATATGGTAGTGAGAAAACACACCATTTGAAAAGCATGATCTCTTCATGCTTTCATTCTCCCTTTTGTTTTGCTTGAACAACCTCACCTTATAGAAGGTGAGGATTCCTAGATTTTGTTTTTTTGCTCAATGGGTTAATTGAGTCTTTTCTAGGCAATCCCCGCGGAACCATCGGTTCAACAATCATTATATGATTGTTATATAGTAATTTAATTACAATAATATTTAAATTTAAAGAGAGAGCATTTGAAAAGTATTCTCAATCCCATTTTATGCAATTCATCCACGACCTTGAAGAGGTCATGGTATTCTTGCATCATTTAGATAAATAAATTAAAATTAGTCGTAAAAAAAGTTATTTTTTTTTAAATATCTATATTGTGAGTTTGACCTCACAATACCACCCTTAGACATTTAAACAACATCAAATTATTCGAGGTTACGTATCAGGTAACTCTCGTGTATTATTATCTATGGAATGTCATATATAAATGTAATTATTTTAATTGATCAGTTTTTCTTGGGCGAAAAGCCTTCACGAAAACACTGGATGGCGTTTTCTAACATTTCTTCATTGAAATTGATTTTAAAGGGTTTTGGCAGGTGAAAATTAAAAGGGCAGCAGGTTTGTTCAACCTACTTGATTTTAATTTTAACCTTTTGGGTGACAGCTGTGTAGTATTTGTCCCCTTTGTATTTTATAACCGCATTGTATTTTTTCTTTTTGGTCATCTTCTTGATTTTGAAGGTTGCCTTGCCTTTGGCATTTGTTGTTGCCTTGAAGGTCTTCTTGCCCAATTTTATTGTGACTTTGGCTTTTTTGATTGGTGTTTTTCCGGATTTCAGTGTTATTGTGTATTTTTTGACCTTTTTGGATTTCTTGAATGTTTTCTTTTTGGCGGTTATTTTTGAAGCGGTCTTTTTGACGGTTACCTTGACGGTTTTTTCAGATTCAAGATAGTTTGCGCTTTCCTTGAAGGTTATCCTTGCGGTGTATGTGTTTGGCACCAGTTTGGCTATGTTTATTGTGACCTGGCCGTTGTTGTTGGTGGCATAGGTTTTAACGCCGTTCAAATCGACTGTTATGTCAAATCCTTTAAGCGCATTTCCTCTGCTGTCGGTTAGGGTAATGACAAGGTGTTTGCTGATGCCGTATGTTGTTTCCACATTGATCGCTGTCAGTATGCTTGTGTCCTTGGCCACTGTCACATGGGCTGATGTGTTTGTTCTGGCGTAGTCTTTGTTTCCTTCAAAGGTGATGTTTGCAGTATATGTGCCTGCGGACAGGGTGTCTGTAGCTACTCTAATCTCACCGTTTTCATCGGTTGTGTAGTTTTTAGTGCCGTTTAAATCAACGGTCACGGTGGCATTTCCGATAGGGTTGCCATTGATGTCTTTGAGGGTGATTGTCAGGTATCTGTTTACGTTGTAAACGGTTGAAACGTCATCTGCTCTAAATTCTGTAGGTATATTGTTTACTCTGATGAGTATCTCAGTTGAATTTTTTGCAAACACTTCATCGTCACCTACAGTGACGGTAATGATGGCATTTCCTTTGCTGATTGCTGTAATGATGCCGTTTTCATCAACAATTGCAACAGACTCATTGCTTGATGTATAATTGATGTCATGCTCTTTCACGATTTCAGGAATGGTGGTTGCCTTGATTGCGTGAGTGTCTCCGACTTTCAAATCCAAAGTGGCGTTATCAACGGTGACGCTGACGTCATTCAGGCTGACGGTTACAAAGATTGTCCTGTTTTCTGCAGCGGCATATTCGGAATTGCCGTTAAACGAAACGGTAATGGTGGCATTGCCTGCGGCAAGAGGAATGATTATGCTGTTTTCAATCGCAGCAACTGTGGGATTGCTTGAGGTGTAGTTTAAATCACCCGCTTTGGAAGGATTTAAGGTAGCGCCGGCGGAAGTGAAATTAAGCACTGTCAGGTTCATGGTAGCATTTGCAATGATTATTTCGGTAGGTGTTTTGCTTGCGATCACAGTGACGTTGGTGGAATTGAGAGCGTAATCTGCTCCGTTTCCGACGCTCAGTCCGGAATATGTGCTTGGATTTGCATTTAAAGTTTCACTCTTTTCTGTCTGCCCGATTGTGTGGGCTTCATCGGTTGAATCAATTTCTTCAGTTTGCGTTAATTCCATTGGAGATTGCTCATCACTTGATGCCTGCGTATCGTTGGCATCGATTGCGCATGCATATGACATGCTGATGAGGAATGCTAGAAGAATCAACAGAATCATGCTCTTTTTAAATTTCATTATCTAAACTCCTGAAATAATATCAAAGCAAAGGTGCCCTTTGCCTTTTAAAATGATATTTTTTGAACAAAAAATCACTTGTTTAAAATATAGGTTAGAAAAATATAAAAACATAACTATGAATGAGGTATGGCGAATGTTTGAATGGTTTTTGGTGATTTAAAAAAGAAAATGGGTAGGTGAAATTTTCACATACTTGCTTTTGACTTTTTTGGTGACCTGGTGTAGTATTTGTTTCCTTTGAATGTTACTTTTCCTTATATTCGCCCTTTTTGTTTCTGTTGGCCTTGAATGTCGAATATTTTTAAAAATTTTTGATTAAATTAAAATTAGTCATAAAAAAAGTTATTTTTTTTTTAAATGTCTATATTGTGAGTTTTACCTCACAATACTACCTTAGACATTTAAAACAACATCAAATTATTCGAGGTTACGTATCAGGTAACTCTCTTGTATTATCATCTATGGAATGTCATATATAAATGTAAGTATTTCAATTGATCAATGTTCTTCTTGGGCGAAAAGCCTTCACGAAAACACTGGACGGCGTTTTCTAACATTCCTTCATCGAAATGGATTTTCAAGAGTGGCGGGCTGAATCGGAAGTGGTGAATGTTTGAATGGTTTTTCGGACTTAAAAAAATAAAAATGGTGTAGGTGAGATTTTCACCTACTTGATTTTGATTTTGACTTTTTTGGTGACTTTGTTGTAGTATTTGTTTCCTTTGAATGTTACTTTTGCCTTGTAGGTTCCTTTTTTGGTCAGCTTTTTGATTTTGAAGGTTGCTTTTCCTTTGGCGTTTGTTTTTGCCTTGTAGGTTTTGCCCTTGATTTTCAATGTGAGCTTGACCTTTTTCAATGCCTTGTTGGTATTGGTTTTCAGGGTGACTGAATACTTTTTGACCTTTTTGGATTTTTTGAATGTTTTCTTTTTGGCGGTCAGTTTTGGCTTTGCCTTTTTGACTGTGACCTTTGCACTTGCTTGTGACTGTGTGTAGTTTGCATTTCCGCCAAAGGTTATTGTGACAGTGTATGTTTTTGGAGTCAAACCTTGTGTTGTGACTTTAACCTGGCCGTTTGCATCTGTGATGTATATTTTTGCACCGTTTAAATCGACGGTTATCATTTCACCGGTTAGCGGTTGACCTTTGCTGTCGGTTAGTCTGATAACAATGTCCTTGTTTATGTTGTAGGTTGCTGTTATGTCCTCTGCGGTTATTTTTGTTGCCTCCTTTTTGACCTTGACGATTTCAGTGTCGTTGAATCCTGTGTAGTTTTCGCTGTTGTGTGTTATGTTGATGAGGTATCCTGTTTCGTTTGCTGCAAGTCCTGTGATTGTGATGTTTTTAGCTGAATTTGCTTCAAGGGTTATGTTTTGGGTAATGTTTCCAACTTTTACAATGTATTCTCCGCTTATGTCTGTTTTTATTGTGATGGTGATATTTTCGGAGTATGTTGCTTCTCTGGCTGTGACTTCGATTTTTGGTGTTGCCTTGTGTACAACCGCTTTTGTGGTGTCGTTGAATCCTGTGTAGTTTTCGCTGTTGTGTGTTATGTTGATGATGTATCCTGTTTCGTTTGCTGCAAGTCCTGTGATTGTGATTTTTTTGTCAATTCCTGCTTCAAGGGTTATGTTTTGGGTTATGTTGGCAACTGTTAGTGTGTAATTTCCGCTTATGTCTGTTTTTATTGTGATGGTGATGTTTTCGGGGTATGTTGCTTCTCTGGATGTCACTTCGATTTTTGGTGTTGCCTTATTGATGGTTAAGTTGATACTTGTTGAATTTACATTTAATTTGTCATTTGTAACGCTTAACTTTGCAGTATAATTGCCTGCAGCCAAATTAAAATACAAATTATCACCACTAAAAGAATTGCCCCTCATAATTTCATTGTCTTCCTCATAAATAATGACCTTCACATCAATAAAAGGCAATGCCTTGTACTCTTGATTTATTAATGTAATATGCAAACTATTGTTTGGGTTGTATGTTGTAATCAAATCATCCATATTAAATTCAAGAATTAACTCATCACCAAAATTTGTATCTTCTTGACCGATGCAGTCAATATAGTAATCCATATATATGGATTTGCCAAATAATGCAGTGTTGCCGTTGAACTTACAACTTATTGCTATACCCTCATATATAGCACCGCCCGTGCCTGATACAGTGTTGTAGTTGAAAATACAATTTACTGCACAACCGCCACTCATGGCACCGCCGAATTGTGATGCAGTGTTGCCGTTGAATATACAATTTAGTGCAGAACCCTCAAGTATTGCGCCACCAGTCATTCCGGTATTGTTGTTGAAGATACAATCTACAGCAGAACTATCAAATATTGCGCCACCAGTCATTCCGGTATTTTCTGTGAATATGCAGTTTGTTGCGGAACATTGCCACATTGCACCACCACCCTTACTCGCAGTATTTTTTGTGAAAGTGCAGTTCACGGCTGAACCGCCAGCCATGGCGCCACCATGATATGCAGCATTTCGTATGAATGTGCAGTTGACCGCAGTGCACTCACCGTATAGGGCACCACCATCGGTCCATTTACCTATATTCCCATTTGTGAATGTTATATTATGGAACATTACCTTTCCGCTGATTATATTAAATATTCTTGCCTCGTTGCTTCCGTTTATAACGTGTCCGTTTCCGTAGACGTTCAAATCACGGTTGATGACGATTCCCTCATTGAAAGCGGAATCATTTTCAGTATACCTGTAGTCGCAATCCAGGTATATGTCTGAGTCACCATTTCCGTTTATTGTGGTGTTCAAATCTCCGAATGTCTTTTCATTTTCGCTCAGCATGTCCTCATTTTCATCTATACTTATCATATCATCTTCAGACAACTCAAGTGGCGAATTGTCTCCTGTTGCTGTATCGTTTGTGTTGCCGGCCCATGCTCCTGCTATGCTTAATAGGAAAACGGCCAGTGCCAGTATCAGTATCCCTTTCCTGTATCTCATCATTTTCACAACCCTGTTGAATGTAAATTTATAAATTGTTTGTCACTTAACAAACAATCCTTGAAGCGATAATCAATTGAATGAAATCTCACTTGTTTTAGAATCTGTTAAAGGATATATAAAAATATGATTAAAAAAAAGAAAATGTTGTAGGTGGAATTTTTGTCCGCCTACTTGATTGTTATTTTGACTTTTTTGGTGACTTTGGTGTAGTACTTGTTTCCCTTGTAGATTATTATTGCCTGGTATTTGCCCTTTTTGTTTCTGTTGACCTTGAAGGTTGCCTTTCCCTTTTTGTTTGTTTTCACAATGTTTTTTCTTGTTGTTTTTGTTTTCTTTTTGGATTTTTTGCTTGTTATCTTTTTGACTATCAGCCTGACCTTTGCGTTTTTGATTGCCTTTCCCTTATTGTCTTTTAGGGTTATTGTGAACCTTTTCTTTTTGTTTTTGGATTTGTAGGTTTTCTTTTTGGCAGTTATTTTCGGTTTGGCCTTTTTGACGGTCACTGTAACGTCCTTGGCAGTTGGGAGATATTTGGCATTTCCGTTGAATGTTACTTTTGCAGTGTATGCATTAGGGTCTAAACCTTTGGTTGAAACTTTGATCTGACCGTTTGCATCGGTGGTGTATGCTTTATCGCCGTTCAGGTTGACGTTCATGCTAGCTCCGGAGATAGCTTTGCCGTTGGCGTGTATTCGTCAGTGTTGTAGACGATTGAAACTGCATTCGGCATAATCTCGCTGGCAATTTTGCTTACTTTCACTGTGACGTTGGTGGAGTTTAAAGCATAGGTTTCATTGTTTCCGACAGTCAGTGTGATGATGGCTGTGCCTTCTCCCACTGCGGTAACGATGCCGTAATCGCTAACGCTGGCAACTGATTGGTTGCTGGAGGCATATTCGATATTCAGGTAATGCGGAATGGATGTGGCATTAAGGTCGAATCGCTCACCAGCCTTCAAATCCAGGGTGCTGTTTTTAACGCTGACGCTTGCATCATTCAGTGTGACGGTAACTCTTATTGTCCGGTTTTCAGAGGCAGTGTAATTCTCGTTGCCTGCAAATGAAAGGGTTATGATGGCAGTGCCTTTGCCGGAAGCGAGGTAGAAACCATCAACTACTCTGACAACACTTTCATTGCTGGAGACATGTGCCGGATCGCCTGCACCCTCTGGTGTCAGAGTCGCCGGAACTGTGCCCATCTGGTTTACTTTCAAATCAAGTGTTTCATTTGCCAGAATGATTTTTGAGGATAACCTGTTTACGGTAATGCCTGCGGTTTTGCTTACAGGATTGTGATTGTCGTCAACTGTTGTTGTCACGTTCAGGGTGTAGTTTCCTGCGGCAAGGTTGGAAACGGTTATTGTATTTCCATTGACTGTTACGTTGGCTTCAGGATGGCCGGCGACATTGGCAACAACGCCTGTGGCATTGAAGAATGATACCTGAACAGATCCGGTGGAATTATAGTCGAATGTCATATTCTCAACTGTCAATGTTGAATTTGCCCTTGCAATTCTTAATTCGACGGTGTATGCGGCATTTCCGATTGAAGCTGTTATGCTGCCGCAGCCCCAGGCGGTTGCGGTATATTTGAACGGTTCATTTAATTTGACACTCTTTTTATCGGCATTGCCCTTGGCTGGAGTCACTGTCAGATTGACCGGATATAAAAGGCCGTTGTTGTAGCCTGTCACATTTCCTGAAGTTG
>OMSA01000157.1 GCA_900313645.1 uncultured Methanobrevibacter sp. | reverse complement strand
TTTGAATCCATCGTGTAAGGATGGGTCGATTACAAGACCTGCAGTGTTGAATGGGTCTGCAAACATTCTGAATACTGGCAAGTTGAATGCACCAGGTTCAGTTTTGTCACAGCAGAATACTAAAACCGGGTCAGATGGCCTTTCTTCGAATTCCATTTCTGCTACACCAGGACCCATACCTTTGATGTTTCCGGAGAAGGTATCGGATAAAAGGTCTTGACCTGCACCGTATAATTTCAATTCACGTGCCCTTTCGGTAGCTTTCATGAATGCATCATATGCGGTTTTGTGTACTTCTTCGTTTTCTTCCCCTTTGTCGTGGGTCATGATTAAGTCTATGTCGTCTCCGCAACGGGAGATATAGTAATCTTTTAAGATACCGGTTTCTAAAGCTTCGTTTAAAACTTCATCACAGATATCCATTAATTCTGGGTGTGCGACACAGTGTCCGGACACACTTCCAATATCAGCTTTAATTACACTAACAGTAGTTTTCATTTTAATACCTCGATTAGTAAATTAATTATTTACTAGACATTAATTATTTTTGATTTGTATACTATTTATAATTATGTTTAAACGAGGGTTTTGAAAAAATAGTCAATAGGGTTAAAACCCTATTTTAAAATTCTTATATTGTCAAAAGCCTTTTCGATGGCCTCGTCCTGATTAATCTCTTCACATACCTTTTTAACCATTTCCAAATCGGCATGTGTTTCAGGATATCTCGGAACGGCACTGCATCCGCCGTCGTCAATCTCGGATATCGGGAATGTTCCTATGTCCTTGGCTATTTTTGTAATCTCTTCCTTGTCAAGTCCTATCAGTGGTGACAATATTGGCATGTCAACGCCGTAACGGGTGGCCAGTATGTTTGAAAGAGTCTGTGATGCCACCTGCCCTACGCTGCTTCCGTCAACGATTGCATCGGCTCCAAGCTTTAGGGCCAGCTTTTCGGCTATCTTATACATTCCGGACTTGCACAAAACGCAGGTCATCCTTTCCGGAGCTTCTGCTTTTGCAAATGAAAGGTATTCGCCATAATCCACCACTCTTCTTTTTATAGGATTTCCGCTTGAGTACTTGTTCAGCTGGTCAACCAGAAGATTGAAGTTTTCTGTGACCTTAGGTCCTGAAAAAGGATCGTTGTTGCAGTGAAGCGCTATTACCTCACATCCTCTTTTCATCATCATATACGCTGCAACGGGAGAGTCTATTCCGCTTGAAAGAAGACACACAACCTTTCCCTGTGTTCCCAAAGGAAGTCCTCCGGGACCTCTGATTTTTTCATGGAAAAAGAACGTTTTATTCTCCCTTACCTCAACAAATATTGTCAAATCCGGATTTGTCAAATCAACCGGCGCAGGTATAACGTCCCTTACAACTCCTCCGCAGTGTGCTGCCATCTCCTGTGAGGTAAAATCATGTGTTCCCACGCGGCGGCACTTGATTGCAAACTTTGTGTTTTCATCAAGAAATCCTTCAGAAATTAGGTCTTTGACGTATTCGCCTAAAGTCCTGTCAATGTCTTCAAAGGAGGTCTGTGTTGAAGTGGCCGGTGAGTATGATACAACACCGAACACACGGTTCAGCTTTTCCACGCCTTCATCAAAGTCTTTCGGATGAACATATATCCTTCCCTGGTTTCTGTCCACATCGCATTCAAAAGTAGCCTTAATATTTTTAACTAGCTTTCTTTCAAAACGTGACCTGATTTTAGGGCTTTTAATTCCGATTTCACCATATCTTGCAATTATCAAATCATAATTCATCTAAACATCTCTTGAATTTAGTTCACGCTGAAAAAAATAGCAATCCCTTCTATACTAGTTTTTAAATATAACAGCAAGTATAAATTTAGGGCTTAACGTTAATAAAAGTTATGAAAAAATAGAAAAAAAGGATAAGTTATTATCCTTAAATCAAATCGACTGCAGTCTGGATTGCCTCATCCATCTTGTCAGCGTTCTTACCGGCACCCTGTGCAAGGGTCAGACGGCCTCCGCCGCCACCGCCCAATACGCCTGCTGCAGTTTTGATGATTTCATTTATTTTGACACCGCTGTCAATTGCACTTTGGGAAGCCGCACCGACGATTTTGCCGTCACTGTTTCCCATGATTACAACGTCAGCCTTTCCGTTGTCGGTAAAGTCGGTTGCCATTTTCTGAAGCTCCTTGAAGTCAGCCTCAATGAGCTGGTGGACAACCTTAAGGCCGTTGATTTCATCATACTCATCGGCAAGGGAGTTCATTTTTAAGCTGGCAATTTCGGATTTTAAGCGGTCGATTTCGTTTTTCTGAGCTTTCCACTCTGAAAAGAACCTGTCACAGGTTTTCGGAAGCTGGTCGTTTTCGACCTTGAATATTGTTGAGCTCTCTCTTAAAAGCTCGCCGTCATGCTGCATTGAATCGATTGCGGCAAGACCTGCTGAAAAGTCGATTCTTTCAACTCCGTCCTGAACCCTTTCGGTCTTGTTGATTTTTATCGGTCCGACAACACCTGTTCTTAAAACGTGTGTTCCCGCACAGGCCTGAACGTC
>OMSA01000079.1 GCA_900313645.1 uncultured Methanobrevibacter sp. | reverse complement strand
TTGAAATAGACTTTGGTGTTCATTAATGCCTTTCCATTCAAGTCCTTGAATACTGCAAAATACTGAGTTCCTGAACCGTACAGTTTAATGACATCTGCTGATTCTATTGTTGACAATATTTCCACACTTCCTGTGGCATTTGACGGATAATATGAGTCACTTCCCCTAAACTCTGCCAGAACATCATATTTTCCAACGGAATTTCCGATATCCAGATAAATCTTTCCATCCTTATCAGTGACGTATCCTGTTTCAACACCTTTAACAGTAACATAGACCATTTCACCGGAAATAGCTTTATTTTTTGAGTTTGTTAATGTAATCACAAATTTTGCACCACTATCATAATATCTTACGACATCATTGCATGTTAAAATAGATTCCAAAAGATAATCAGAAACGGTAAATGCTGATTCGGTTGAAGAACTTGAATAATTTTCGCTGCCTTCATAATATGCGCTGAATGTATAATCGCCAGCTGAGAGCTTTCCTATATTCAAAAGCCCATTTCCATTGCGAACATTCACCCATTTGACATGAGAGTAATCTTGAAAATTACATTATCCATGTAGCTTGCATCATTCGCTTCAACTGTTAGAATGGACCTTTTTTGTGAAACATTTAATGTAAAAGTTGTTGATGATGCATAGTAATTATTGTCTCCACTGTAATTTGCACGTATTGTGTACTGGCCGTTTTCCAAAGGAGAAATCAGCCAGGAGGCAGAAGAGTTTGAAACTATTTTTTCTCTAGGGGAATAATAGTTATCCATACTGAATAAAACATTACCTGTTGCATTTGGACTTAATTTCGCATAAATTCGTATATTTTCATCCAGATAAACTTCAACAACATAAAGGTTTATTTCGGAATTGGCTTTTGCGATTTTAAATGAGGTTTCATTTTTTTGATCAATGAACAGGCCATCACTTACATAGTCTGCAACAACATTATGCATTCCTGCATCAATGCCTCTTATTTTCCAGACCACAACACCGTCAGTTACTTTGAATGTTTTTGCTGGTTTCATTGCTGACAATAATTTGAATATCTGTTTTTAGAACTTTTACCGGGAAAGCTGTTTTAAAAGTGGCATTGTTGTGATTGTTATCTCCTGAGTATGTTACAGTTAAATTATGGTATCCTCCGGATAATCCGGAAACATCCAAAACAGCTCTTGAATTATTTATTTCTCTTAAGAAATGATTGCCATCGACTATAAAATCAACGTTTCCAGATACATTGCCTGAAAGAGTAACTACAATGTTTCCACCAACATCGGCTCCGATATTATTAAACTCGACCTCCAATGTGGCATTTGCCCTGTTGATGGTGAAATTTCGGTTAACTTTAGATGAATTGAAAAATTTATTTGAATAATATACATCTACAGAATAATTTCCTGCGTCAAATCCGGATAAGTCACATGTTGCTTGTGAACCATTAATATATACAACAATAGATTCTGTTGAAAACTTAAAATTAATGTTTCCGGTTATATTGTCTTCAAATTCCACAACAATATTCTCATTTTCACCATAAGTGATGTTTTTTACAGATACGCTGAAATTGATCTGTTTAACTGATATTGTATTAACTGTTGTAATATTCTTATATGTTGCAATGATTGAGTAAACACCTTCATCCAAGTTTAAAGACAAATTAGCAATTCCGTAATTATTTGTAGTAATATTCTGGATTGTATCATTGAATTTGACTGAAATAATCTGATTCGGAACGGCAATTCCATTTTCTTCATACAGACCAATGGTATAATTAAAATCATTATGTTCATATGCTGTAATATTGTCTGCTATTAAAATGAAAGATTCAGGGTTTCCGATTGTGGTATTCCAACTGGATGGTTCAAAAGAGAAATCTCCATCATAGAATACATAAATATAGTTGGTTCCCTTATCGAATTCGACATCAAAGCTGACCATACCCTTTACCAAATTTCCGGAATAATATCTCTGATTAACATAAAGGCCAATGACTCCGCTGCATTTAGTTGAATTTGTTTTTACAACAACACTTCCGGTCAGATTATTCTTTTCAATTGATACATTTAAGCCTGACAGTTGTTTTGAAACCTTAAATGATGTTGATGCGTTAGTTTTTAAAAACCTGTCATTTCCTTCAAATATCACTGAAACATTATAAGTGCCATTGGCTAACCTTGAAATGGTGATAAAATTAGTTTTATCTTTAAGATATACATCATAAGTTATGCCGTTTATTGAAAGTGTTGCATTGCTGTTGAATCCTTCAGATGAAACGTCAATTCTGATGACCGCATTTTCACCGGCATAAATATCATCACAGGAAACATTAATTGAAACTTCTGCAATATCCACATTGAATATGACAGAATCCTGTGCAAAGCAATAGTTACTGGTTTCAGGAAATACCACTGTTAAATTGTACTGGCCTTTAGAGAAATAATTTAAATTGAAGGTAGTTCTTCCGTTATTTAGATAAATTGGCTGTTTATAAACTCCATTTACATATAACTGAGCCATTCCTTCAACTTCATAACCTTCCAAATCAACTGTCAAAGCAACACTTTCATTAGTTTTTATATCGCCTATAGGTGCTATACTTAAATTTATAGGAATTTTACTGACAACAAATGAAGTTTCATTACTTGATCTGGCATGCAAATCATTTCCACGATAATTAACTTTTAATGTGTAATTGCCTGGAGCCAAATCACTAAAAGTAATATTCCCATAACCATTTTTTACATTAATTACGTGATTGTTATTGTTAATCATTAAATTTACAGCGCCAGTTAAATTGTTTAAGAGCTCATCGAACAGGAATACCTCTACAAACACGCTTTCGTTGAAATAAATATCCCTATCGCTTAAGTTAATCACAAGGAAAGTATCTGATTTTCCAACATCAATTGTGGCTGCTGTTGAAAATGAATTAACAAAAGCGTTGACTTCATATGAACCTTTATTTTCGCTGTAATTAAAAATAAAACTTACACTTTCATTAAAAATATGTTCAGAAGTTATTTCATTACCGTTAACCTTAGTTTGGAATGTCAGATTAAAAACCGGCATATTAAATTCGAGACTTTCACCATTGCTTGTTTTCCATGATGCAACTATCTCTACTGAATCGTTGACATCTATTGAGCTGTACTTTGGAGTCAAATCTAAAACAATCCATGAACTTAAACCTTCATAATTGACTAGATTATATGATAAGGGATTGTCATTAGTTTGCCACCAGTTATTGTCTATATTTACTGATTTGATGCTGTTTGAAAACAAATCTCTGTGAATACCATTAAAACCGACATTGTCTATAAATGCATTGCAGGACAAGTTCAACTCACCGATATTGTAGATGGTAGGTGTTCCGTAGTATGCAGAATTCGGTTGCTTGTAATTTGCGGTGTTGTTTCTGAATATGTTGCCGATAGCAACTAATTTTCCGGAATTGAATATGTTTCCATATATAAAATTAAAATCTGTTCTTTCAATTGTATTGTTTTCTATTATGGAATTTAGGAGAGTCAAATCACCATTATTGAATATTGCAGAACCTTTGGATTCCTCCCAGCAGTATGAATGTGTAATAATACTGTTATTTATTATCATGTCCCCATCATTGTAAATGGCTCCGCCGTAACTATAGGTATTTCCCCTTGAATCATTGAATGTGGAATTATTCAGGAATAATTTCCCCTTGTTGTAAATCGATCCACCATATCCCCAAATATCTACGGTTGCACCGATTGCATTTCCATAAAAATAAGAGTTTAAGATTGTTAAATCACCGAAATTACTTATGGCACCACCATATACAAATTCATAAACATTTGCTTCAAAATTTGCCATATTATATATAAAAGAACAGCCATCCAATGTGACTTTAGCATTTTTAATGTCCAGAGCTGACCCGTAAACCCCTTCAAGCTCATAATCTTCAATCAAATCATAATCCCTTTCTATTTTATAAGCATTGATAAAATTAATATTTTTAAAGGAAACATTCACATCATCTGCAATTATGAAGATATAATTGGTATACAGCCCATCAAAGGTTGTGTTGGATGAGCCTATAACATTCACAGATTTGCTGATTGTGATTTTTGTATTATCCAATTGTGAATATACACCATTTGAGAGATAAATATCATCATTATCATGTGCCAAGTCTAATGCCTTATTAAAAGATTTCAAAGAGGAACTCCATGACAAACCGTCGTTTGAATCATCACCCTCATTGGAATCAACATAATAGGAATTATGGGAATTTGGAACTGATACATAATCTGCCCCTGATTCATTAAAATCAGACCCCATATTATCTGTACCATTTATATCTACTGCATTTACACAAGCAGTTGATAATATTAATCCAAATAATAAAATTAAAAAATATGCCTTGAACTTCATAATATTACCTATTCAAAATCAGTATCTCTCTTTTTATAACCTATAACTAACAGCAAACATGCCATAATAACAAAAAAGACAGAAGGTATGAATTCTTCCTTATTCATTCTGTTTAACTCATAAGCTTTACTGACACTATGGGATTCGGCATTTGAACTTGATGACGGGGATTTGCTTAACGGATTATCGGTTCCTATTGATGGTGTATCACTGCTATTGGAATTAGCGTTTGCACTAAATCCATTGGACTCGCCAGCGCCATAATCATTACTGTAGACTATGTTTTCCCTATTAGAATTGTCGCTAGAGTCCATGAATAAATCATTTAGGTTGGTTGGTTTTAAGCTGCTTCCATGTTCATTACTGAGGGTTCCTTGAATGCTTCCATCATCCTGATAATCATTTCCTGTGCCGCTTTCACCACCAATTGGATTTAGAATGCCTGGAATTAACGGGTTATAATTATGATTTCCTTCATTGGGACTAACCACACCAATATTTCTACCATCAATATACCTGAAAATACCATAGTTTTCATAAGAATTGATATTTATTGTATTCTGATACCCATAATAATCCCTTGCATTGATAACAACATTATTTGAGGATTCATCATTATTATGTTCTCTTGGACCTTCATGATAAGAATCAGACCCTGAAAGTGCATTTTCATTGAATGAAATTAAAGTATTATCATTAATTATAGAATTATCAGAACTTAAAAGATAAACTGCATAATAACCGTCAGTAAATGCGATGTTGTTTTGGATATTGAAAGTATGTTCATCGGCAGTGCTTTGACGATAGCTGATTGCGTATAAATTATCATCCTCATTCACTGCATCAATGCTATGAACTTCAATAATGTTGTTGAGAATTTCTGAATTTGTATCCTGGGATTCAATTCCTGTAACCAAAGCCCACTCATGTGTTCCTGCAAGTCCTGTAACATTAATCTTATTGTTTGTAATTGAAATTTGAGTTTCCCCATAGTAATTTTGAGAATATATTCCGATGTTCGGACCATTTGAAAATGAATACAAATCATTTTGTGTGATATTAACTCCTGATGCAGGTCCGGAAACCTGGATTGGATATGCTGTGCCCAATGCAAGTTTTCCGCCAGTAGTGATAATGGAAATCTTATTGCCCTTAATTAAAAGATCATTTAGATTATGGATGTCCAAACCGTAAATATAGTTTTCAATGCCTGGCGGTGTGACGAAATCTGTCATAAATAAAGAATTATTCAAAAATGAACCGTTATCAGACTTGCTTAACATGATGGCATTTAATGTAGGGTATTCTACTGCTGTCCTTTTATTTACATCGACAATGATTGTATTGTTTTTTATAATAAAGTCAGGACATTGCTCCAAACCAATTGCATAAACATAATCCGAATCAAGTGTTGCACCATTTGTTCCATATTGAACTTTTTTTAAAGGAAATGAAGATGAAATTGTATTGTTCTCAATGATCGGCGCATTTGCATAAGTTAATTTGATTAAACAATTATATTTGAAAACGTTATCGTTATGTCCTTCAAAGGAAATGTTTGAATTTATTATTTTGAGATTTTCTGAAGAGTAACCATTTAATCCATCAGAAAGAATTGCATAAGCTTCAACATCATTAGGAACCACATAATTAATATCCAAACTATCCAAAGTTACATCATATCCGTTAACCTGTATTGCGGCACCATTATTGTCCCTAATGGATTTATCCAAATCAAATGATAAGTTTTTTAGAGTAACCCCATTTGACTGAATATTGAAAACAGTATTTTTGAGATATGCCTTTTCTCCGACAATATTAACATCATTAGAATTTATAGTCAATATTCCCAAATTATCAAAATTTCCTGAAAATACTAATGTATCCCCTTTGAATTCCTTTTTCAAAACTCCATTTTTAAAATACAAATTGATGTTTGACTGATAAACATGCTTTTTATCATCAACAATCAAATCTGGAATATCTGGCTTTTCATCATCAGAAATAACACTGTCTTGATAATCTGCTGAAAGAGTTCCATAATCATAATTATTAACTGTAGAATTATCCACATCCGCCGCACATACAGCAGATAGTGAAAACAGCACCAATAAAATCAACATGATTGAAAATTTCCATTTCATAATTTCACATCAAGACAACAGTTTTAAATATATTTTAATTTATGTAAAAAACAGTTTATAAAGTTATCTTTATAATTTTATCAAATGAAAAAAATTTTTGATAATTTTAAAAAAAAAGAATGTAGAAGGAAATTAATCCCTCTATCTAACAACTATTAATGTTTTAGCTGCTGCTGGTCTGTATGTGTAATCTCCAGCAAATTTAATTAAACCTGTGTAGGTTCCTTTTTTAGCTAATTTGCCGATGTTGAATTTAACAAGACCGTTTTTAGCAGTTTTTCCAACGAAAGTTAGGCCTCTGATTTTAAGGATA
>OMSA01000072.1 GCA_900313645.1 uncultured Methanobrevibacter sp. | reverse complement strand
TAATGGCGTAAATATACAAGATACCTTTGCTGAAGGTTTCGGAATTAAAGTATCTAGATTAATTATTACTGCAGCTACTAAACATTTAGCTAAAATTGCTGCTACTGAAGCTACTGGATTTGCTACTTCAGTTATTGGATGTCCTGCAGAAGCAGGTATTGACCAATATGTTCCTCCAACTGAATCTCCAGATGGAAGACCAGGTTATGCAATCATGATTTGCCACATGTCTAAAAAAGCTTTAGGCGGACAAATTATGGACAGAATCGGTCAATGTGTTTTAACTGCTCCTACTGCTGCTGCATTCAATGCTCTTGAAAGTGAAGAATCCTTCCCAACAGGTAAACAACTCAAGTTCTTCGGTGACGGATTTGAAACTGAAAAAGATGTAAACGGCAAAAAAATGCATGTTATTCCTATCATGTCTGGTGAATTCTTAGTGGAAGATGAAATGGGATGCAAAGATGGTGTAGCTGGTGGAAACTTCTTCATTATGGCTGACAGTCAAATGGCTTCCATTGTTGCAGCTGAAGCTGCTGTCGATGCTATTCACGCTGTTCCTGGTGTAATCACTCCTTTCTCAGGAGGTATGGTTGCTTCTGGTTCTAAAACAGGTTCCAAATACTCTTTCATGAGCGCATCTACCAACGAAAAAGAATGTGTAACCTTAAAAGATCAAGTGGACACTGAATTACCAGAAAACGTATTCGGAAACATGGAAATCGTTATTGACGGTGTAGATGAAGAAGCAGTAAAAGCTGCTATGAAAGCTGGTATTGAAGCTGCTTGCCAAGTTCCTGGTGTTATTGAAATTGGTGCTGGTAACTATGGTGGAAGCTTAGGACCTTACCAAATCCATTTACAAGAGTTATTCTAGAGAATTTAAATTCTCTACTCTTTTTACTTTTTTTTAATTAATTACTCAATTTCTTTACGTGTTATTTCAGCTATTTCTTTATTTGTTAAATTGATTCCAATTATTTCTTCAATTTCTTCTAAATCCTCAATTAATTTATCAAATGAGTTTTTATCCGGGCCTGAAATTAAATGGGAATGTATGTTGTTGACGCTTTTGTATAAATTCTCCAATGAATGTCTCTGTTTATCGTGAGTGGTTAAAAAGTTCTGATATCGTTTACCATCTTCAAGATTCATTGTTTTTATTTCACGGGTCAGAGGTGTTTCTATTCCAGGAATGTGGTAATCTATATTTTCCAGGGAACATCCGTGTTTAATGATGATTTCAAATTCGTCATATAACTGTTTTACTGTGTGTTTGACTGTAATCCTTAAAAGGTGAGGTTTTGTTGACTGGAAATATAAGTCCTGACCGCCTATTATTTCAGGAGAAACTATTTTATCGGCACCGGCCTTTTTAAGTCTTTTGATATTTTCAAGTTTGCTTGCCCTTGTAACAATCCATGCGTCAGGGTTTGTTTCTCTGATGGTTAATACAATAAACAGGTTATCCACATCATTTCCAGTACATATTATTACGCTTCTGCATTTTTCATTGGCTAATTTTGCAATAAAATCATTTTCAATAGCGTCCTTGTTTATTACAACAACATTGCTGCTTTCTTCAACTGTTTTGCAGATTTCTTCATCCTTTTCAATAATAATTATGTTCTGATTCCTACTTTCCAATTCTTTGAATACTACTTTTCCCACTCGTCCAAAACCGCAAATAATATAATAATTATCCATATTTTTTATTGCTTGCATTTTCCTAGCTCCTTTTGAATATTTGCTCATTTTTTCCTGGACATTTGTTAAAATAACATTAAATACATAAGCGAGCAGACCTACTCCTCCTATTGCTAAAGTTGTAGCGAAAATCTTTTGAATTCCTGTGTGAGGAGTATAATCTCCATATCCTACGGTTGCCATTGTAATAACTGAATAATAAATAGAATCAATCAGATTTAATTTCATTATTAGAATAGAACCAACAACT
This sequence comes from uncultured Methanobrevibacter sp., assembly GCA_900313645.1. Classification (GTDB taxonomy): domain Archaea; phylum Methanobacteriota; class Methanobacteria; order Methanobacteriales; family Methanobacteriaceae; genus Methanocatella. The sequence goes on along the minus strand of OMSA01000072.1, from coordinate 4,441 downwards.
CCGTAAATAAATAATAATATAACTGATATTAATCCGGTCATATTATATCTGATAGGCAATTTTGTTAGAATTTTTTGGGTTATTTTTTTCATATGTCTTTTCCTTCAATTAAGATAATTATATTTATATTTTAAACTCATATTTTAATTTAAAGGTGATTTTTTGAAACCGATTGACATGATGGTTACTGATTATAATTGTGAATATTTGGGCTTATCAAGGCTGTGTTTGATGGAATCTGCCGGAAAGTCTTTGGCTGAAGAGGTAGGCAAAATTGCAGTGTATACATTTTCAAAACCTGTGAAAGTTATAATATTTACAGGTTCGGGCGGAAATGGTGGTGACGGTTTTGTTGCGGCAAGATATTTGCTGAACAGAGGTTACGACGTTGACATTTATATGTTGAAAGACAATATCCGCTCAAAAGAAGCCAGCATAAACCTTGAAATTCTAAAAAACATGATTCCTCGCCTGTCCAGGTTAAAAATTTATAACTTAAAAACTTTGGATGATATAAACAACTGTGAGGTATCTAAAAGTCATGATTCAGAGTATGTTATTGTTGACGGGCTTTTGGGAACCGGAATTAAAGGAAAATTGCAGGAAAACATAAGAAGGGCAATTGAAGTTATAAACGAGTCCAAAGGAATTAAGATAAGTGTTGATGTGCCTTCAGGAATGGATCCTTTAACAGGTAATGTCAGTGACCTTGCGGTCATTCCGGATTATACAATCAGTTTTCATAAAATCAAGGACGGCGTAAGAAACGCTGAAGAGGAAATTGTCGGAGGCCTTGTAACAGCAGATATAGGAATACCATTTGAGGCCGAATATTTCGTTAATTATGGTGACTTTTTAAGGCTTAAAAATCGCGATTCATCATCTCATAAAGGAAATAACGGACGTTTGCTCATTGTCGGAGGTTCAAAAGATTACTCAGGAGCTCCTGCCATTGCGGGAATGGCTGCAATCGGTGCAGGTGCTGATTTGGTATATGTAGCTTCTCCGGGTAATGCGGCTGAAGCCATAAAATCAACATCTCCTGATTTGATAGTTAAAAGTCTGGACGGTGATAAGTTATCTCTAGGTCATGCTCAGGAGATAATTGAGCTTTCGCAAAATGTTGATGCTGTTTTAATTGGTCCGGGCAGCGGAATTGATGAGGAAACCTCAAAATTATTCAATGTTCTAGTTACAAAAATCAAAAAACCTATTGTTTTAGACGCCGACAGTTTAAAGCAAGTTGATTTATCACTAATTAAAAACCGTGAGGATGTTATTTTAACACCACATATCTTTGAGTTCAAATCATTTTTTAACATAGATGATGATTTGAAATTGGATATCGATTCCTATGACTTTGAAAAAGTTGATGAAAATATCACCGGTTTTCAAAAAATCACAAATCAGATAAAAGGAACAGTTGTCGTTAAGGGACAATATGATTTGATTTTATCAGGCAGAAATTTCAAAATCAACAAATCCGGAAATTCCGGCATGACTGTTGGCGGAACAGGGGATGCACTGGCGGGAATAGCTGCAAGTCTGCTTTCACAGGGACTGTCAGCATTCGATTCAGCGGCCCTTGCAGCATTCATTAACGGATTGGCTGGTGATGAAGCTTATGAAGTGAAAGGAAACGGATTTTCTGCAACCGATTTGGTTTCCTACATTGGTCAAGTGATTAAAAATGGATTATGTTAAAGGAATTTTCAAGGCACGCCCCAACAGATTCATCGCTGAGGTTGAAGTTGATGGAAATCTCGAAAAGGCACACGTGCCCAATACCGGAAGATGTAAAGAGCTTTTGGTTGATGATGCAGTGGTCTGGCTTAAGCCTTCAGACAATCCAAACCGCAAAACAAAGTTTTCACTTCATTTTGTTGAAAACAAGGGTGTTTTGGTTTCTCTTTTTTCACAGCAGGCCAACAGCATAGTATATGACGCCATAGTTGATGGAAAAATTAAGGAACTTGACGGTTATTCATATCATCAAAGGGAAAAGACAGTCGACAATTCAAGAATCGACATATATCTTGAAAACTCTGATGGAGATTCATGCTACGTTGAAGTCAAGGGTGTGACATTAATCATGTCCGGCGAAGCCAGATTTCCTGATGCGCCTACTGAGAGGGGCGCAAAACATCTAAAAGAGTTAATAAAACTTAAAAAAGAAGGAAACAGATGTGTTGTATTTTTCCTGATTCAACATCCGGCAGGAAAATTCTTCAGGCCAAACTGGGATAATGATCCTGTTTTCAGCCAGACTTTAAATGAAGCTTATGATGAGGGTGTTGAAATCTTGGTTTATAGATGTGATAATCAGCTGGAGGGAATTGATTTAATCCCCGAATCATTGGACTTTGATTTGGGAAAGGACTTCTCCGATTGAATCGTTAATGACCAGATTTGCAAGATTGTCATAGGCTGTTTCACTTTTATTTATCAGAACTAGATTTTTGCCGTTAAAGTAATTTATCAGGCCTGCTGCCGGATAGACTACAAGGGAAGTTCCTCCAATAATCAGTGTGTCGCACGAAGAGATATAATCAACGGATAAGTTCAAAACGGCATTGTTCAGAGGCTCTTCATAAAGCACCACATCAGGCTTTACAACGCCTCCGCATTCACATCTAGGAATTCCATCACTGTTCATAATATGGTCAAGAGAGTATTCCTTATCACAAATCTGACAGTAGTTTCTGTGTATGCTTCCATGAAGTTCCAAAACGTTTTTGCTGCCTGCCTTTTGATGAAGCCCGTCAATATTTTGAGTAATTACTGCTTTTAATTTTCCTGCCTTTTCCAGTTCTGCAAGTTTTAAATGGGCAGGATTCGGTTCGGCATCGCTGAAAACAAGTGTGTCTTTGTAATATTCAAAAAATTCTTCGGTATGGTCGAGATAATAGCTGTGTGAGATTAAGTTTTCAGGTGTGTCCCCGTATTTTTTCAAACTTTTAAAAATTCCGCTTTCAGACCGAAAATCAGGAATTCCGCTTTCTGTTGAAACTCCGGCACCACCAAAAAACACAATTCTGTCTGAGGAGTTGATAATCTCTTGTAATTGTTGAATTTTAGACATAATTTTATTTATATTCTTAATGGATATTAATTTTTCTAGTTTTAAAAATAGGCTTTAAAATAAGTGCTTCTCTAAGCAATAAAAAAATAAGTAAAGTGATAGCGTAAAGCTATCTGTTTAATTTTTGATAATTTGCAGCTTGAAGACCGTGGTATTTAATCATACCTTCAACTTCACTTTGTTCGGTTTCTTTGTCTTCAAAAGTAATTTGTTCTATGCTGTGTAAGCTGAATGGAGATTTTCTAACAATCGGTTGGACTGAACCTTTGAATATTTTCATAACGACTTCTCCACTAACTCTTTCCTGCATTTTATCAATTGCTTGGTCTAGGTCTTCTCTTAATGGTTCTTGCCAGAGTGCTCTGTAGACCAAATCAGCATAGAGTGTTGACATGTATTCTGCAAATCTTAACTCGTCAGTTGTTAAAACTAATTCTTCTAAAGCTTGGTGAGCAGGAATCAATAACTTTGCACCAGGGGTTTCATATATTTCCCTACTTTTAAGACCGATCATTCTGTTTTCAATGGTATCTACTCTACCGATACCATGAGCTCCTGCAATTTCATTTGCTTTTTTGATGATGTCGATTAAAGGCATCATTTCGCCATTGATAGCTACCGGAACACCTTCTTCAAACTCGATAGATACTTTTTCCGGTTCGTCTTTAGCGTCTTGCCAGGAGGCGGTCCATTCATAAATGTCTTCAGGAGGTTCGTTTGCAGGGTCTTCTAGGACATCTCCTTCAATTGCTCTTCCCCAGAGATTTTCATCAATACTGTAAATTTTATCGTAGCTTAATTCAATTCCTTTAGATTCAGCATATTCCTTTTCTTCTGTTCTTGTTAAATTCATTTCTCTGATTGGTGCAATTATATCTAAATCAGACATTGCAAGAATTACTGCTTCAAATCTGAACTGGTCATTTCCTTTTCCGGTACATCCGTGAGCTATTGCAGTTGCCCCTTCTTTTTCTGCTACTTCAATGATCTTTTTAGCTATTAACGGTCTTGCAAGTGCTGTGCTTAATGGGTATCCTTCATATTCTGCGTTTGCTTTAATTCCGCGTGCAATATATTCGTTAGCAAATTCCTCTTTTGCATCAATATTGTAGTGTTTTAAACCACCAATTTTGGATGCCATTGTTTTTGCTTTTTCCATTTCTTCTTCGCCTTGCCCTACATCGACACAAGCAGTAATAACTTCTACATCATATTTTTCTTCTAATAATTTAACGCATACAGAGGTATCAAGTCCACCACTGAATGCTAAGACTACTTTATCTGTCATAAAATCACCATAATAAAAATGAATTATATAAAATATTTTGTTCTTAATAGTATTTAAAATTATTAAAAAAA
>OMSA01000024.1 GCA_900313645.1 uncultured Methanobrevibacter sp. | reverse complement strand
TGCAACAAACAGTATGGCTATCCTTGCTGATTTTATCCATGATTTTTCAGACACAATATCCATCGCTCTTGCCTGGTTTTTGGAAAGGGTTGCTCAAAAAGATTCAACAGACAAATACTCATATGGTTATCAGAGGTTTTCAATATTAGGTGCGGTCATAATATCAGTTTTTGTCATAATCATGGCATTTGTTATTCTAAGCGAAGCCATTCCGAGACTTTTCTCCCCTGAGGGGGTTGATGCCGGAGGAATGCTTGTAGTTGCAATTGTTGGCATTGTATTCAAATCCATTTCCGTTTATAAGCTTCACCGTGGAGAGACATTTAATGAAAAAGCTATTCTCTTCTTGATCCGTTTGTATCAATAGGAATTGCCTTATGGCTGATATTCAATCTTGGAAGAAACCTGTACAAATCAGTTGAGGTTTTACTTCAAAAGACACCTGACTACTTTGATGTCGATGAATTTAAAGAGGCAATCTCCAATATTGACGGTATAAATGAGATTGATGATTTTCATATCTGGTCTCTGGACGGTATTGATTCTGTGATGACTTTGAAGGTGAATGTTGATTTCGGCCAGAATCTTGATGAAATTAAAAAACAGATTTATATTATTTCAAAAAGATATCATGTTGTAGACATTACTGTCGAATTTGAATAAGTCAAATTTTTTAAGATAAATTTCCGGAGAAAGCATGACGTTAGTTGTTATTGGTCCTGTAACACATGATTTGGTAGTTATTGGTGATGAAAAATCAAATAAGGTAGGTGGAGCAACCTATTTTCAGAGTTTTGTTTTTGAAGAGTTCTACAGTGACTATATGGCTATTGTAAACTGCTTTGATGAAAGACTAATCGATGATTTTCCGGATGTCGGTAAGGTCAGGGTTATCAAAAAGGAGGACACTCATTTTTTTGTTAACAGATATCCGTTTGATGATAATCGGGATGTTAGGGAGCAGTTAAGCAATTTTGCAGACATGCCGATTTTAAAAAGTGACCTGGAGGATATCTTGCCTGATGTTATTGACGGCTTTGTTTTAAATCCTTTGAACCGCTATGATTTTCCCGCCGAAACAGTTGAATTTCTCAAAAGTTTTGATGTTCCGATATTTCTGTCAGTTCAGGGTTTTTTAAGAATTCCTGATGTTAAAGTAAATGATAACTACACCCTTAAATTATGCAATTTCGACAGGTTGGATGACATTTTAAGAGGAGTTTCTGCAATATTTTTAGATGAGGGTGAAGCAAACATCATAGGTGTTGACTATGATGTAGATGAGATAGTCATAACTAATGGATCTTTGGGGTCTCGTATCATCTGTGACGGTGAGATAAAAATCGATGCTGTAGAATGTGATAAAGTTGTGGATACCACCGGTTGTGGAGATACTTACATGGCAGCATATATATCACAAAGATTATTGTTAAAATCCGCTGAAAATGCAGGTAACTTTGCTTCACAAATTGCCAGTGAAAAAATAAGAAATTATGGTCCTTATAATAAAAACAAATAAGTCATTTATTAAATTCAATAAAAACTCTATTTTTAAAATGATAGAATTAGTTTTTAAAAGATTTTGTTTAATTTTTCTTTGTTTAGAAAACTTTATTAATTAATATTATTATAATTATATATGAATTTCTAAATTTTTTTTACACTTTAAAGGGTCATCATGTTAAACAAGTCAACTAATATAATCGAAAAGGAGTTTAAAAATCTACGTAAGGAGCTATTGGATTTAACCTTAAGAAATCAGCTTCTTAACTTTAAAACTAGAGCTAAAACTATTACCATAGTAAATCAATCTCCTACAAATCTTTTTCAAACATTAGTTCTACAAGAAAACAAAATGTATTTTGTAGCTAATAAAAAAGACAAAAAAGAAGACAAATCATCAGTATGGGACCATATTCCATTTGATTTTTCTAAGTTTTCAGAAGGAGATAAGAAATTATCCACTGACTTGACCCCAAAAGAGTTACAAAAGAGATTATATTACATCAATAACCAAGCAAAAACAATGCTTCAGGAACAGGGTTATAACATTCTGTATCTGGCTGTCGGATTTCTTGAATGGAAAGACAAGTCAAAGCCAAGGCAAAAGAACAACGCACCGTTGGTTTTAATTCCGGTTTCAATGGAAAGGAAAAAGGTAGGCGAATCATTTAATCTTGAATGGACCGGAGAGGATATTCAGACTAACATTTCCCTTAAGGCAAAGCTTCTTGAGGGAGGTATAGAGCTTCCAGATTTTGAATTCAAAAAATATGGGGAAGTCATAGACCATTATCTGGCAAGCGTGAAAAGGGCAGTGTCCCGTATGGATGGCTGGGAAGTTAACAGTAATGTGGCTCTAGGTTTCTTTAGTTTTACAAAATTCGTAATGTATAATGATTTAAATCCGGAAGCTTGGGCAGATAATGTTGATTTGACTAAAAATGAATTGATCCAAGCTATTTTCAATCCTGCTAAGAATGACCAGACTTCATTTAAAGAGGAGGATATTGATTCAAGATTGGAATATCAGAATATGTATCAGGTTCTTGATGCGGATTCATCCCAGATTGCAGCAATTCAGGATGTTAAGGCGGGCCGCAATTTGGTTGTAGAAGGTCCTCCGGGAACCGGTAAATCACAGACAATTGTTAACTTAATAGCTGAATTGCTGGCTGAGGGCAAATCAGTTTTATTCGTATCAGAAAAGATGGCGGCACTGGATGTCGTAAAAGACAGACTGACCAGCGTTGGTCTTGGTAAATTTGTTCTTGAATTGCATTCCCACAAGACCAGGCGTAAGAAATTCCTGAAAGATCTCCAGAAGGCCACAAATGTAAGGGCTCAGGAGCCGTTAAACATAGACCAGACAATTCGAAAACTGGAAACATTGCGCCGTCAGCTTGATGACTATTCTCAGATTATTCACATGCCTGCTTTTGCAGTTAACTTATCTCCATTCCAGTTATATGGTATGAAAGAATCTGCCGATGACCATTTTGCAAGAAAGAATACTTTGATGCCATTGGTCAGATTCCAAAATCCGGAGAATGTTACCTTAAAAGATTTGGATGACATGAAAATAGCTCTTGAAAACTTGGCCGAGCTTTATCAGACAATTTCAAAGGAAAATCCATGGAGCAAATGTGCTCCTAAAAGCCTTTTGCCGGCCGATTTAAGGGAAATTGAAATGCTGATAAATGACACGTTACATGCACTGGACAATTTCCTTGTGGAACGTGGAAGAGTTTATGATATCTACGGAATCAAAAAACCTGACACACTGAATGAATTCCAGAATTCCCTTTCTGCTTTTGAAATTATCAAATCCCAAAATGCAGAACTGATTGACGGATCCATTATAAAATCCGGAGCGTGGAACAGCAACAGCGAAGAACCGTTCAAATTAATCCAGGAGCTTCAGCTATACCAAAAATATTCTTCTGAATTAAACAAATTCAACCAGAGCATTTTCCAGGCAGATATTGACAGATTGATATATGAGTTACAGCAACTCTCAAATAAGAAATTCCGTTTCTTTAACAACAAGCAACATATCGAACTTGTTGAAAGGTATTATGCCGTGCCGGTTAGCGGAAACATTGACGACATTATAAGAGATTTGCAACAAGCTAAAAAAGTAATTAAAATCAGAAAAGATCTTGAAGCGAAAAATGACTTGGGTCAAAGATATTTCGGAGGATACTGGCATCTTAATGCTAATATCAATGATTTGAAAGCTATTGCCCGTTGGATGAACGAATTTACCGCATTGGTGCGTGAAGGAACATTCTCACAAAATACAATCGATTTGATGAGTAAAGATTTGTTTGACATAAAACCTGAAAGAGACCTTGCCGAATACATAGACTCCGGTGAGGAATTTGTAATGGTCTTATCAAGACTCAAGGATAAGCTAAATCCTAGAAGCAAATTGATATTTAAAAGGGAAACCGGAGATGTACCATTCGAGGCATGGCAGGAACAGCTGTACAATTGGAGAGGGCAGCTATCAAGTCTTCACTTATGGTCACAATATTTAAATACCAAAATTGCACTTCAGGATTCCAATGCAAAGATGTTTGTTGATTCCATTGAAAAAAGAAATATTAAAAAAGAAGATATTGAAGCATTAGTCGATGGAAACTTTGCAGATTCATTATTAAACATATTATTTGTAGAAAATCATGAATTGGCAACATTCGTTGGAGAATTGCATGAAAATAGAATTAGGGAATTTAAGGATTTGGACAGACAGATTCTAACATTAAACAGAAAAAGGATTTATCACAAGCTAAACAGCAATATCCCTAAAATATTTGGAGGAACAGAAAACCCTCAGGCAAAGATTCTGGCAGGAGAATTTACAAGAAAAAGCGGACACATGCCTGTTAGAAAACTTTTAGAAAAGGCAGGAGGTATGATAAAACAGATTAAACCTTGTTTTATGATGTCTCCATTATCCATTGCACAATATCTTGATCCTACAAATGAAGAACTCCAATTTGATGTTGTAATTTTTGATGAAGCAAGTCAGGTAAAACCGGAAGATGCATTGGGAGCATTTATGCGAGGTAAAACAGCAGTTGTTATGGGAGACACTCAGCAATTGCCTCCAACTTCATTTTTCGACCAGATGTCTGATGCAGAAAGCGATGAGGAGGAAGCCACTTCTCTTGATATGGAAAGTATTCTGCATTTATGTAAATTGTCATTTCCAGTTAAAATGTTGAAATGGCATTACCGTTCACGCCACGAATCATTGATTAGTGTATCAAATAAGGAATTTTATGATGATGATTTATTAGTCTATCCTTCCCCTTCACATTCAGACCCTGAACTTGGTTTAAAATTCCATTATAATCCGAACACCGCTTATCATAGGGGTTCATCATCTGCAAATCCTCTTGAAGCGCAGGATGTTGTAGAAGAGATTTTCAATCACTTCAGAAAATATGGTGATACAAAAAGTCTGGGTGTAGGTACATTTTCAGTTGCTCAGAAAAATGCAATACTTGAAGCATTGGAAGTAAAACGTAAAGAACATCCTGAATATGAGCCTTTATTCTCAGACAATAAGGATGAACGTTTCTTTGTTAAAAACCTTGAAACAATTCAGGGGGATGAAAGGGACGTTATTCTAATCAGTGTGGGATACGGTTATGATGAAGACAGAAAGATGTCACTTAATTTCGGTCCATTAAATCAGGACGGTGGGGAAAGAAGACTGAATGTATTAATTACACGTGCAAGAGAAAAATGTGTAGTATTTTCAAACTTCAAGGCATATGATATGAATTTAACTGCAAACCCTCCTTATGGTGTTAAATCATTAAAAGAATTTTTGGAATATGCCGAAAACCTAACGCTGGGAACACATCATGTTAATGAATTTTCCAAAGAGCCATTTGAGGATGCCATTGCAAGTTTTCTAGAAGAAAACGGTTATTCTGTAGACCGGCAAATCGGATGTGCAGGATTTAGAGTTGACCTTGCGATTGTTGATGATGAAAATCCTGGAAAATATATTTTAGGAATAACCACCGATGGAAAAATGTATGCATCAAGTAAGGTGGCACGTGACAGAGACAGATTACGTGAACAGGTACTGACAGGTCTTGGATGGAAACTGTATCATTTATGGTCTACTGACTGGTATAGAAATAGAGATTTAGGACGTAAAAAACTGTTGGACTTTGTAGAAAAATCAATACGTGAAACACGTGAAGAGGACAAACGCAAATCCGAGGAAGAAAAACGCCTGGCCGAAAAGAGAAAATTGGAAGCTGAGAAAAAAGCAGAGGAATTACGTTTGGCACGTGAAAAAGAAGAAGCAGAAAGAAAAGAGCAGGAAGAAGCTAATTCTGAAAACATCGGTCCTGAAGAATTCGTTATAGTTGAAAAGGCAGATGACGACATCCTAGAAAAACCTATTGATGTGGGAGAACTTAATCCTGATGAATTCTTTAAAGATGTTGAAGACGATTTAAGCAAAGCTCCTGATTTTACTGATAAAAGTAATGTTTCACAGAAATCCAAATCCGAATTTGTCAATGTTGAAGATTCCAGTGACAATACTGATTATTCAGCTCAAGAGCCTAAATCTGAGTTTATCCAGAAAGACGATTCCAAAACTCAGGATCAAACAATAAATGAAGATGCAGAGATTTGGGAATCCGATGAGGGAATATCTCCTGAAGACAATGCTGAAGTTTGGGAAAATGAAAAAGATTACTCTGATGAAGAAATAGGTGAAGAGTCTCATTTATCCTTTAAGGATAGAGTTAAATCATTTATTAATCCAGGACATTCCACTTTTGATGAATCCCCTGATGATGGCAAGGATGAAAGAGAAAAATCAATCACAAATACACTCAAGTTTAAAAAAGATTTAAATGATGATTCTAAAATAGAAAAAGAGCCAAAAACAAAATCCAAGGCTCCTTCTCTCAAAAAGAAAACCGATAAAAATCAAAAAGCAAAAGATATTCCTAAAAAAGATGAAAAAGTTGATTTTGACTCTAAAGATACTTCCAGTCATGTTGACAAGATTAATGACAGTAAGATTGAAAAGGAATCTCCTAAAGTCAGCTTCAATAAAAATGTGGATGAACCTGTCAAAGAGGAGTCAGCTGAAAGAGAAGACGAATTTGTTGATTTAGGTCCTGATGAGAATTATATTTATGTTGACCACAGTAATGATGAGATAAAAGAAGAAGAGCCTAAAGATGAATTTGTTGATTTGGGTCCTGATGAGAATTATATTTATGTTGACCACAGCAATGATGAAGAAAGTAATGTGGATTTAGGATTTGATGATAATAAAGATAATGATGAGGACAATTTAATGGATAGTGAAGAAAAAGAGAATATTTCACACGAAATAGATGAAAAAACCACTCCTAGACCTAAACGAAATAGGTTTGTAAAGTCAATTTCCGAGGTGGTTATTGGAGAAACCCAACTTCAACCTAAAGAGATCAAAACCGTTAAAGGGGAATATATCGAAAATGATGAGGAACCTCTGCACAGACCTTCTCCTAGAGATAATTCCGTAGTGGAAGCGGAAATAGTCTCTGATGAAAAAGATAATTATTTTGATGAAGAAAATGAGGAATTGAATATCTTCAATGATGTATTGCCTGACTTGAGAAATGATGATGCTTCTGATGATGTGTATGACATTGTCGGCAATGCCAAAAAAGGATATCTTGATGATGACATTTTTGAAGAGGAATCTGCTGATAAACCAACTGTTCAATTCAGTAAGAATATCAACAATCAGGGTTTTGAAAACGTTAATCCTTCCCATGAGGGAGTTGTGGAAAATGAAACTGAGATTAAACATGTTCCTGATGAGGAATTGGTCAATGAATCCGAACCGGAGTTAACTGGAGAAGAATCCTCAATTGATGAAGGCGTTACCTATTATCAAGGTTCAAATGATGTAACAAGTAAACTCAGGAAAAACAATTTCTATTATGAGGATGAAAAGCCAAAATCAGTAAGAGAGTCCATCAAAGGATTTAAAAAGGACATGAAATATATCAACAAATCCTTAAAGGAAATTGAAAATCCAACACATATTGATTATGTATCTGTAGTGGACAGGACTGAGGAATATAATCCTGCAGATTATCTGAACATGCCGAGTGATGATGATTCTGATATAATTATTAAACGGGAAGAGGAATTAACATTTGCTGAAAAAGAAGAGCAAAGAATTGAAGATGAACTAATGGGAAATGCCATTGAAAGGGAAATAACCGCTGATGAAGATGTCATAGTTCCTGTTCATCAAGTATACAAAAGAGAAGATTTAAAAGATCAGGCTTTAGAAGACATTATTCAAACAGCCAATGACGATTATAAAGAAATTGAAAAGGAAAGATTCAAGCAGGACAATCAACTGAAAGCCTTTGACAATCACAGACTGCCTGGCAAAAAGAAACTTGAAGATAACATTTTTGCTTATGTTGAAGCAGATGAAATAGGCCTTAAATCTGCAGATGATTTGTATAAAAAACCGATAGAAAATGTTTCCAGTTCAGTTAGAGTTATTGTTGATGTTGAAGGCCCTGTTCATGTTAGTGAAGTTACCAAAAGAATCAAGGACAGCTGTAATATTAAACGTGCCGGTGCTAATTTGAAAAAAACTGTTAACCAGGCCATTGAATATGCAGAAGAATCCGGAGATATCATAAGGATTGGTGACTTCTTGTATGATGCATCCAGTAATGATGTAATTATCAGAAAAAGGAATAAACCTAACATCGATTTGATTTCTGATGAGGAAATCGCTAAAAGTATTGAGCTTGTGTTGGTTTATAATCCTAACACTTCCACCAATCAGGTTGCCAAACTCACTTCACGTAATTTTGGATTCCGCTCAACATCTAAAAAGACAGCTTCCAGAATCAACAGTGTATTGGATTTAATGATTGCAAACAACAGAGTTAAAATAGAAAATGATTACGTTGATCTTCAATAGGGTTTATCATGTCAACTAAAGTTAAATCCCCTGATAATTTGCCGAATAAGCCCGGCGTTTATATAATGAGGGACTCTTCCGACACCATTATTTACATAGGTAAGGCGAAAAACCTCATAAAAAGGGTAAAATCTTATTTTAGGGAAAAGCTGGACAGGCCAAAAACTCAAATCCTAATGAGTCACTTTGATAGTTTGGAGTATATTGTAACAAATTCAGAAAAGGAAGCCCTTATTTTAGAAGCCACATTAATCAAAAAGCACCGTCCAAGGTATAACGTTCAGCTTAAAGATGATAAAAGATATCCCTATGTCAAAATAACTGATGAGAAGTTTCCCAGATTGGTGATAACAAGGAACGTATCTAAGAACGGAATTTACTATGGTCCCTTTACCGATGTGGGTTCAGTTAAACAGACTGTAAAATTTTTAAAGTCATTATTCAAGATAAGAACCTGCCGGAATATGGATGGGCCTTGCCTGAATTACCAGATTGAATTGTGCTATGCCCCTTGTGCAGGACATATCTCTGAAAAGGAATATTCAGAAATAATCAATAAGATAGACTTGTTTTTCCAAGGCAAATATTCAACCATTGTCAAAAACCTTAAAAAGGAAATGATGGAAGCCGCAGGAAATGAGGAATTTGAAAAGGCAGCGGTAATCAGAGATCAGATTGCATCAATCGAGGAGATAATGGAAAAGCAGTTCGTTGATTTGGTTGATGATGATTTGGACCAGGATGTAATTGCAATTGCTCCTGGTGAAAATGAAGTGGTTGTTATCATAATGCCTATCCGAAACGGCAAAATCGTGGGAAGAGACGACTTTTTAATGAGCGCTTCACAGTATGACTCATCATCCGAAATCATGTTTGCTTTTATTCAGCAGTATTATGGTTATAACAGACATATTCCAAAACAGATTCTTCTCGATGAAGATATTGATGATAAAACACTTCTTGAAGATTGGTTAAGTGATTTGAGAGGAAATAAAGTCAAAATAAAAGTTCCTCAAAAGGGAGTGAAATTAAGGCTTGTTAAAATGGCCAAGAAAAATGCCGAAATCATCAAACATCAAAAGAAGAAGATGGAAAATTCATTAATAGAGCTTAAAAAATACCTCAAACTTGAAAAATTGCCACGTGTAATTGAAGGATATGATATCAGTAACATTTCAGGCAAATTTGCAGTGGGCTCAAAAGTATCATTTAGGGATGGAAAACCCGACAAAAAAAGGTATAAACATTTCAAGATGGAAACTCCAGGTCCAAACGATTTTGCCATGATGGAGGAACTTCTGACTCGCAGATTGAAAATGATTGACCGTGACCCCGAGCCTGACTTGATAGTCATCGATGGAGGTAAAGGACAGCTGGGTATGGCTTATGGAGTTTTGGAAAAATTGAATCTGACCCATATTCCAATCATTGGGCTTGCAAAAGAGTTTGAAGAGGTTTTTACTCCAAATTCAAGAAGACCAATTATAATTCCTAAAAATAATAAAGCACTGCATTTGCTTCAGCAAGTGCGTGATGAATCACATAGATTTGCAATAACCTATCATAGAAAACTCCGCAGTAAAAATATTTCGGCCTCTTCATTGGACGATATCGTTGGTATTGGTAAAAAAAGGAAGGTTGCACTTTTAAAAGAATTTGGAAGTGTGGATAATATTAAGAATGCTTCAGTAGATGAATTATCAAAAATAGAGGGCATGAATCAGAAAACAGCTGAAAATGTCTATAATTATTATCACTAACGTTTAACTTATTTTTTTGAAAAAATACGAATTTTGCATTAAGTTTAAATATAAGGATTTTTATAATGTTTTTACAACAGAATATGAAAGGTTAAATATTTATGGTAAAGTGTCCGAGATGCGGATATGAAAATTCGTCCTCATCTATATACTGTGATAACTGTGCCTATCGTCTTTCCGATTCTAAGGGAAATAGAATCAATAATTCAAGACGGAATAATAGTTGGAACATGGGCATAGGGAAAAAAATTGTAATTGTTTTAGGGATTATTATAGTTACTTTCTTATTGTTTTCAGTTATTTATAATAATACTCAACCTACTAGTCAGGATTCATTAAGTATTGTGGCTGATGATGGATCTAATCACCAATCTTCTTCTTATCCTTATAAAGCTGTAATCCAATATGACGGTTATTGGTATGCTGAAATGGGTGATCCAAACTATCTTATAACCGAAGCGGGTCAGGGTAGAGAAGCCATTTCACTTGATTGTTCGCCGTGGGATAATGTAGTTGTTGATGCTCAGAAATATGGTAGTGATGATGGTGAGCTTAAAGTTCAACTTTTAAGAAATGGGGAAGTTGTAGCTGAAAATTCCACTACAAGTCCGACCGGAAGTGTTGAAGTCAGGTATAATTTTTAGTTTCAAGCTACCTGATTAACTTTATTCTCAAGCAATTCCAACAGTTCATCAGTTTTGTAAAGTCTTATTTCCTGTGAATCTTTGTCTTTGAAGATTTGGATAAATACAATAAGGTCATTACATAATTGCTCGTATTGGATATTTAATGTATTAAAGTTAGACAGCAATGCAAATACTTTTTCTTTATCTAATTTTGGGCTGTCTCTCAATATTCTTTCCATATTCGCAAAGTGTGTTTCAATCATGATTTTTTGCTGTTCTAAATTATCCATATATTCTTGAATTTTATTTTCGCTAGCCATTTTTATCACTATTTTAATATTTTTAAAATTAAAATATAAATAGTTTCAACAATATATTTCTATAAGTATAAAGGGGCATAACAATGATAAAAGTTGAAAATGTTAGTAAAGAATATGAATTGGATGATGGAACTAAGATAACTGCACTTAAAAATGTCAGTTTTGAAGTAAAAGAAGGTGAGATACTTGGAATCATGGGAAAAAGTGGTTCCGGAAAAACTACACTTTTAAGAGCTCTAAGAGGAGTTGAACATATTGATGAAGGAAGTATTGAAGTGGGCAAAGCAAAAATTACTTCTGAATCTTCTCAATTCTATTATAATGAACTGAAAAAAGAAACTGCAATCCATCTTCAAAGATCATTTGGGTTATGGCCTGATACAGTACGTGAAAATGTTTTAAGAAAATTATATGCTCGTGATTACTTCGATGAAGGAGACACTAATTTTGAAGTTGCCGAAAGTGAATTTGGTCATGAAGCCGATGAACTTTTGGAACTTGTTTCACTCACTCACAAAAAAGATCATTATGCATCCGTTTTGAGTGGTGGTGAAAAGCAAAGACTTATCATGGCAAGACAGCTTGCAAAACGTCCTAAAGCTTTGCTCCTTGACGAACCTGCAACCATGGCATGCCCTAAAACAAAACAGGAAATATTGGACGCCGTTAAAAAAATCAACAAGGAATTGAACATTACAGTAGTTCTTGTATCTCACTTGCCTGATGTTCAAAAATACATGGAAGGAATGGATGAAATCGTTGATATTCAAAACATTTCAACTGATGAGGATGTTATACAGGTTAATGATGTCTTCAAAAGATTCTACTTATTGACCGGAGGTCAGGTCCTTGAGATGGAAGATATTAACTTCACTGTTCAAAAGGAAAATATCCTAAGCATTATTGGACCTAGTGGTGCTGGAAAAACTGTGCTTTTAAGGATGCTTGGCGGTCTGGATGACCCTGACAAGGGTGAGGTGTTATATGACGTTGAGGGGGAATGGAAAGATATTGACATTCCTGGAATGAGCCGTATGAAAATCAGATCCAAATTGGGTTTTATGCATCAGGAATTTGCATTAACTCACTATGCAACAGTCTTAAATCAGCTGGCTACCAGATTAGGTTATAAAAATCAGAATATCGTAAAAGATGCTCAAAAACGTGCTGAAAATCTGGGACTGAGCGAAGAGTTATTGGATTCATTTTATCAGTTAACTGACTTGCCGGAAACAGAAGCAAAAGAACGTTTAAGACAAGTCGGTTTGGATGCTGAAATATTGAATGACCTGTTCCCGAGATTTCCTGAAACTGCAACAAAAGAAGCTGTTGCAGATATTTTCGAAAGTCTTGATTTGGATATGGATATCCTGTACAGAAGGTCTTATGAATTGTCCGGTGGTCAAAAGGTACGTGTAATGCTTGCGCTAATTTTAGTTTCAAGACCTAAATTCTTGCTTTTAGATGAACCGTTTGGTGATTTGGACCCTGTTACTTTAAGAGATGTTACTAACGCTTTAAAAAAGATTTCAAAAACATATGGAATTACTATTGTAATGGTTTCACATAACACAGACTTCATTAAGGAACTGTCCAACAGGGCATTGTTTATG
>OMSA01000040.1 GCA_900313645.1 uncultured Methanobrevibacter sp. | reverse complement strand
GTTATTATTCCGGCAATAAGAATTCCAATAATCAGGTCTCTGATTCTAATTGTTCTTAAACGAACATTAAAATCTGCAACGCTTCTATCCATATTTGATCTTAAAGGATGGTCTTAAACCAGTTCACGGTTTCTTCAAGTTGGGTTTCGAATTTGCTTGAGTCAATTTTTATGCCGATTTTTTCTAAGTTTTCAACATCTGCAAGGGAATGCTTGATGTCTCCCAAACGTTCCGGCAGGTATTTTGGTTCCAAGTCACTTCCAAGGGTGTTTTTCACAATTTCATATAACTGATTGATTGTAATTTTCTTACCTGAAGCAACATTGATGCTGCCGTTGTAATCGGCTTTGCATGAGGCTATATTTGCTTTCACAATGTCCTCCACATAAATGAAGTCTCTTGTTTGCTCACCATCACCATAAATTTCAGCCTGTTTTCCTTCAAGAAGAGAACTGATGAAATTTGGAATTACTGCAGCATATTGTGAATTCTTATGTTGGTTTGGTCCGAATACGTTGAAATAACGAAGTGCAGTATACTTTAGACCATAACTTTCATAAAATGTATTTAAATAAAGTTCACAACTTGCTTTTGTAGCAGCATATGGGGAAGTTGGCATAAACGGTTCAGATTCTTTTAAAGGAATATTTCTGTTTTCACCGTAAACTGCTGAGGAAGATGAAAATACAATTTTTTCAACATCGTTTTTAACAGCTGAATTTAACAAGTTAACTGTTGCATCAACGTTTATTTCATTACATTCTAATGGATTTTCGACACTTAACGGCACACTTGCCATAGCTGCAAGATGGAAAATATAATCGACGTCCTCTGTAAATTCATCGAAATTAATGTTGCGAATGTCTTCTATTTTTATTTTTAAATTTTCGTTATTTTCATCCTTTAAATTTTTAATAGTTCCAGTGGTGAGATTATCGATAATTGTGACTTGGTTATCGTTCATTAAATGATTGGCAATATGTGAGCCTATAAATCCGAGTCCACCAGTGATTAAAATATTTTTATTTTTCATTAAGCCACCAATAATTTAATTCAGTTATTATTAAGCAATTATATATTATTTTTAAGTAATAATGTTTATATATTTTTATCTTAATATTAATTATATAAGAGGGGTCTAATAATATGTTTGGTTTAATGTATGATGCCATATCTTTTGCTGCTTATGGTAATTCATATGGGCTTGGAAATATTAATATCAGCCCATTCGACATTATAGTAACTTATGTTGTTGCTATTATATGTGCTATTGTCGTAGCTTTGCTTTTAAGATTACCATTACTTCCTAGCAAACCATATAGGTATTCTTTTGATGTGAGTGCGTTATATCCGACTCCAATAATAGCTATTGGGATTTTATCAATATTTATTATTCTTAATTATACATTCATGTATAATGGATTAGTTTTAGCAGTTATTATAGGCGTTTTATCCGCTTTATTTGTGAAATATTTATTTTATGCTATATTTCCAAAGCCTCTGGATGATAATGCGGGAGAGGATATAAATGAATGAGATAATCGGAATTATAATTGCTGCAATTCTTTGTTGGTTGAATTTTGTAATTGTAGATACATATTTCGGACTTCCAGAGCAACCTGGCGTTAAAGGAGCCAGTAATATAGGTAATGATATTAAAAAACGTGGGGGAGACATTGCTGGTGGATTTTTCCAAGGAAACGTTTTATGTTCTCCGGATGCATCTGCCGGTACATTATTAGCTTCTATTGGATATTTACTTTTAGGAATTCCTGGTGGAATAATTGCGGCATTCTTTGTATTTATTGGAAATAGATTATGTGCTGATCCAGGATATGCGGGCACTTGTGGAAGTTTAACAGCAACAGCAATAATATTTTTAACTTCATTTATTGGTTTAACTCCAGAAATGTTTGTTGTTGGGATGGTTATAGCTATTTTAACCATAATGGGTATTGACCAGACAAGGGCTTCCATAGTTTTAGGAAAAATTGCCAAAAAATTCAATAGGCATGCTAGAGAGTGATTATATGTATGTTGAAATTATTGGTGTTATCGTCTTATTTGTAGCATTAAGAGCTTTAATAACTCAAAATAGGGCTGAAAGACTATTATATATAAATGTTATTGGTTTTGGAGTCTCAGCAATAATTGCATTGGTAATTGATACTCCGTTTGCTCTTATAATTGCAGCAGCATTCTTTATCTGTTCAACAATCAGTGCTAATGCTATTGCGTATACATTAAATAGACTAGATGATGAAATACTGTTGGAGTGAGATAGATGGAGTTTTTCGTGTTAATCGTTTCAATAGCTTTGATGGTAATTGGTGCATTCGGTATAATATTCCTTAAAAAACCATTGGATAAGGTCATAATGTTTTCAATACTTGATGCTGGATTTGTTTTAGCTATTGTGCTGTTCAAATATCTGGATGTGGCGATGTTTGCTGCATTAATTGGTCCATTATCAACAGTAGTATTTATTTTAGCTATTGTAAAAATCAATGAAATCAGAAAAAATAAAATAGCAAGTGGTGATATAAATGGTAATTGAACCTTTCACCGTATTTTTCTACTTTGGAATATTCCTGGCAATTATTGGAAGTATTGCAACTGCCTGGGGTCCGGGAGTTAATGACCCTATTGTCAGAACATTCAATACTGAAGTTGCATCTATTGGTGTCTGTTTAGTTTTACTTTGTTATAATCATGTTTTAGCTTTATTGACATTGCTTGCAACTACTGTTATTATCAGTTTAATTTTATTTAGAGCAATTATTCGTTTAGAAGAAATGGGGGCAGATGTATGAGGATTGGAGTTTTATGGAATAAGCTGGCTGACCCTAAAAATGTCCCTCGTCTATTTGCATTCAGTTTAGGAGTTTTATTAATCATAGGTTTACTTGTTCCTATTGCATTAAACCCAGACCAAATTTATGTTAGACCCGCTCCACAAGAGCAAGTAGATGAAGGTTTGGCCCTCGCTCCTTATGATAGGGGAGGAGAGCCCCTAAAAGAAGCAGGTGTAATTGATCCTCAATATCCTGAAAATGCTGCAAGCTTAGGAATGATTACAGGATACATGTCACCGATTGCTCAATGGATATCATCAATATCCCCATACTTTGGAACATCAATATATTCATCTCCTGGTGGACTTATAGATGAAATACTGTATTATACAAGGGGATTCGATACTATACTTGAATCCAGTATTTTGATGATGTCATTTATCATAGCTTCATGGTTATCAATTAATTATACAATGAATAGAAAAAATGATGAAAAGGAAATCAAGAAAGACTTCAAAAAAGCTATTAACGATTCCACTCAGGTAGCTAATGAAGTCAAAGCGAATGATGCAAAAGCAAGATCAAAGCAGTTAAGGAGGGATAACTAGTGATGTATGTTCCTCAGGCATTTATTAGCATGTATCTGCCTGCAATCTATGCGGGTTTGATAGTTGGTTTTATCGCCACTATGGCGATTGCAATCAAAAGGGAAGAATTGCATATTCTCATATTGACAGACCTTGTTGGTCTTGCTATGATATTTGTGGTTTCTGCAGTGGGAACTGACCTTGCAGAAGCATTGATTTTACCTGGTTTGGTAGTTGAACTGGCGGAGACATTGGCTATCTCGGAAATTTTAATCACACGAGAAATGCGTAAAATCGAACAAGACCCTAGAGCAAACTTAAAAACATCTTCGTCCATGTTTCCACAGGCATTTTCACTTGATATGGAAATAATGACTACTGCACCTAATTTCATTGCATTAGTTTTAATAGGATATGGAATATTCCTCACTGGTTTTACTGGAGGAGCAGTAGCTGGTGGAGGAATTGTATTGTATGCTTTATCTAAAAAGGCAAGAGGTCTTCCAGTATTGATATTGGATGGTGTTGCCGGAGTTTCCGGTATTGCATGGTGTTTATGGATAATTGGATTTTTATTATTCTTCGTCACACCTCAATATTGGCTATTGGCTCTATTCCTGGCAGCATGTGGATTATTATTAAAAGTAGCTTCAAAAGTAGGTCTAATAGGTCTGCTTATGAGAGAGGACATTGATAAGGAGTAGATATTATGGATATTGTTACACTTGGGGGAAATTTACTTGGAACAATTCCGCTTGGGGACATCGTATTGTATTTAACTCCATTTAACTTGTTCCTTTTTGCAGTTTTATTAGGTTTTACAGCATTAATTGCATTCAGTAAACCTGAAACACAAATTGAAGCGGCTAAATTTAATACTTTAGGCGTTGCCGAAGTTAAAGTTGATGAAAAAGAGTTTAAGCAAAGGAGATTTTTATCCGTTATTTGCGGTATTGCATCTGCCGGAGCAATGATTACAGGAGATCTGTTTAACTTCACATTGTTCATGGCTTTGGTGGGTATCTTAAACATAGGTATAGTGTCTGCTGTAAAGCAAACCAGTGTTTTAAACTCAGCATTTAATTACGGATTAATTGCCATGATGTGCAGTTTGCCGTTATTCGGTGGAGCAGCCATTATTCTTGCAGCTACTGGAACATTGTCACTTTCAGTTCTATCTCAAATGTCTGCAAGCCCTATGGTGGTGTTTGGTGCAATATTGATGTTAATAGGAATTTTGGGTGAAAGTGGAGTGGCACCATTCTTTGCAAGTAAAGCAGAGATGTTTAGAACTCCCGGTTCTCCGTTCATTGTTATAATTCACTTAAGTTCATTGTTTATTATTGTAAGAGCTGTTGAAATTTTATTATTGGTATTGTGGTAAGTGGTTGAAATGATTAGTCAAAAGGTTATAAGTATTATATTATTGGTATTGTCAACAATAGCGATATTGGCATGTTTAATCATAGATTTTGATGCATGGATAGTCTATGCTGTTGCTATTTTTGCTATTCCAGCTTGGATTTTGTCTTTAGGTTTATTGACAATGGCCAAACCGAAACCTGAAGATGTTGAAGGAAGGTTGAAAGAACCATTTACTGGATATTAGGTGGTAATATGAATTTGATGGCGGAAATTTTAATTCAGGTTATTATTGCATTTCTGGCAGGAAGTCTGCTTTTGGGATTGCATAGAAAAATCATGGCCCGTGTTCAAAGACGGCCGGGACCACCTATCATACAGCACTTGCTGCATTCATTGAAGTTTTTCTTTAAAGAAACCGGTTTTCCAAGAACAGTATCCAAGGTATTTTATATTGGAATAACATTTATCTTGGCATTAATATGGGTTGTCGGAGTAATCGCAGGACCTGTAGCCCATGATTCATTGTTAATACTGTTCGGTGTTTATGCAGTTTACAAAATCGTTGAGCACAATGCAGGATCAAGTTCAGGTTCTCCTTACGGCAAATTGAGTTGTGTAAGGGCTGTTCTTTCAGCGGCAACTGAACTTCCATTATTTGCGGCCATTGTGTTTGTTTATTTGGTAACCGGAACCATGAATATAGGTGAAATCATCACCTATCAGTCTGTAAATGGTCCATTGATATTTACAATACCTCTTGCAGCTGTAATGTTTTTCATGCTGATTATTACAAAATCACCTTATTCCCCATTTGCAATAACAAAGGATAAGGCTTTAATTTCAGGTTTTGAAACCGAACATTATGGTCTTTTAAGAGGATTTATGCATTTTTCAGAAGCGATTGCATGGTATGTAATGCTTTGGGTATTCTTAACAATATTCTCCGGCCCGTTAACTGCTGCAGGATATCTAATCGGAATGATTTTAATTACATTTATCACTGCATTTATTAATGCAACTACACCTATACTCAGTCCAAATCATTCAGTGATGACCCAGATAACAATAGGTGCGATTTGCTTCTTTGGAACTGTAATTATGATATTTACAGGAGTGGTAGCATGAATAGCGAAGAAGTAATAGTGTATATGACTGCACTGGTTGCTATTGGAATTATTGTCATTGGCATTATAACAAGCCTGTTCCACTCAACTTTGATAGTTCCGATTGCAGTCATTGGAATAATCCTGGCGGCTTTTGTATTATTGTCAAAGGGTGATTTTTCACATAAGATAGAAAATATTGAGAAATTATGTTTCATTATAACATTTATAGCAATTATTTGCTCATTTATATTACTTTATAAACCTATGTAGGAGATTATTATGTTAGATTATATGATTTACATTCTTGCATTTGTTGTCGGATCCATTCTTGGTTTGCTTTACAGTTACAAACAGCATGGTGAAGCTTTTGTTGCGGTAACTGATTTCAATATTCCTGCAGCAATCATAGCTATTGTCGGTTGGGTTTTGGCATTCAATGCAGGCAATATTATCTTATCCGGTATTGGTTTTCTCCTTGCAGGATTTATAATGGGAGAAAGGCCAGGATACGGTAGAAAAGAAAGTGCAGTCGGATTGATTGTTTCAATAATTGTTTATTTAATATTACACTTTGCAATGTAGGTGGTAGCATGGATGACGAGGCTAAAATGAAGTTAATGAAGGAAAGAATACTTGGAAGTTATGCATGGCAAAGAGATATTATTGGTCCGCTTTCAAAAGATTATGAATGCACAACCGAAGAATTGGAAGAGGTATTCTTTAAGCTGTTCAACATGTCAGATTTGAATGCGTTTCATGGAACCTTCAAAACAGCACAGGACATCTGCCTTGATAAGAAGTTTCATGCTGATTTAAGGTTATGCTGGTATGTCGGTGCATTGGAGATATTAACTCCGCAGGAAGCAGATGCACTTAAAGAAAAACTGGTTGGTGAAGTAAAATCCGGAAAAGCTTATGAAAAAGTTTTAAAGGAAGGCCAACTGGAATTATTCAAATTATTAAAAGAGAAATCATGTTTATAAATTTTATAAAAATAAAGAGGGAGTACAATGTTAGATGCGATTAAGGATGTTGTGAGGAAAAGCTCAATTCATGTCTGTATCGTAAATTGTGGCGGATGTAATGGATGCGATGTAGAATGCGTTGCACTGTTATCTCCAAGATACGATTTAGAGCAATTCGGTATATACGTACACAACAATCCTCGTGAAGCTGATGTTCTATTGTTAACCGGTGCTGTAACCGAACAATGGAAGGATAACTTAAAAAGAATCTATGATAAGGCTCCTGAACCAAAGATAGCTGTAGCAGTTGGAAACTGCCCGATATCCGGAGACGTATTTGCACAGGAGGGAGGTCATGTTAATGCTCCTGCGTCAAACTTCATTCCGGTAGCGGCAGAAATTCCAGGATGTCCGCCAAGGCCTAATGAGATATTAGAAGCCATTTTGGCTGTTGGTCCTCAAGCTATTGCTGATAGGGGGAGGGAACAAAAATGATAGTGCCTATTGGTCCAATTCATCCTGCTTTAAAGGAACCTATCAGGTTAAAGCTTCAAACTGAAGGTGAAAGAGTAGTTAAAGCTGAACTTGAATACGGTTACGTTCACAGGGGAATTGAAAAGATAATGGAAGGAAAAACATGGCAGAAAGCAATCTATTTGTCTGAAAGGGTATGTGGAATATGCTCATATGAACACACCCAAACTTTTGCAGAGACAATAGAACAGATTTCTGATGTTGATGTGCCGTTGAGAGCTCAATTTTTAAGAGTAATAACCAATGAATTGGATAGAATTCAAAGTCATTTGCTTGGTAATTCCACATTCTTCAAATCAATGGATCATGAAACCCTGTTCATGAGAGTTCTTGAAATGAGGGAATATGCAATGGATTCAATCGAATTATTGACTGGTAATAGGGTCAATATGGGTTGGAATGTTGTAGGTGGTGTTAGAATGGATGCGGATGAACGCCACTTTGAACCTATCTTGAAAAACCTTGAAATCATTGAAAATGAATTTGAAAGAACCCGTGCATTGTTTGCCGAAGGACCTGCACTTGCTTTGAGATGTAAGGGCATTGGTGTAATGACTAAAAAAGAAGCCATTAAAGGAAGGGCAGTCGGTCCTATAGGAAGAGCATCAGGAATTAAAGAAGATTATAGGGTTGGCCATTATACTTATGACGATCATTTTGACTTCAAAGTTATCAGAAGGACTGAAGGAGATAACTACGCAAGAACATTGACCAGATTTGATGAAATACCTGAATCTATTAGTTTGATTAGACAAGCTATTGAAAATATACCTGAAGGTGAAGTTCGTACTCCTGTTGATTTAAAATCTGGATATGCAATGAGACAGAATGAGGCTCCTCGTGGTGAAGTCACATATATGATTGAAACCAATGGTCCGTTAATCAAAAACATTTCAATAAGAACCCCAAGTATAGCAAATATGGATTCCTGTGCAAAATACATGATACGTGACGTTCCAACAGTTGCAGATGCGGTGGCAACTTATGCGACAAGCGATCCATGCGTTGCCTGTGCTGAAAGGGTTGCAATAACTAATGAAGCTGGAAAAACCACAATTAAATATCTGGATGAGGTGATATAGATGGCCTCACTGATGTGGTATATTTATGATTTTGCTCGAAAGGCTTGGGCTGATACATTTTTAAATGCTAAAAACGAACCTGAAATATCACAGAAACCTGAACGTTTCAGGGATTTCCCAAAAGTCAATAAGGAATATTGTATAGGTTGTGGAGCATGTACAGTGTCTTGCCCTTCACCAAATGCAATCAAACTGGTTCGTGATGAGGATACAGAAGAGGGTGAAGGCTCAACTTATCCTGTAATTACTCCAGGCTCATGTATCCGCTGCGGTTTTTGTGCTGAAGTATGTCCGACAGAACCAAAAACATTGGAATGTGGATTGAATCATTTGATTTTGCCTGAATTCAATATTATTCCATCAAAAAGACAATATCTTGTTGATGATTACTTATGTATTAAATGTAAGAAGTGTATGAAAAAGTGTCCTGTTGATGCGATTAGCGAAATCGACGGAAAGCTTGTTGTAGACCAGCTTAAATGCATTTCCTGTGGGGAA
The DNA here is from genome assembly GCA_900313645.1 of uncultured Methanobrevibacter sp. Classification (GTDB taxonomy): domain Archaea; phylum Methanobacteriota; class Methanobacteria; order Methanobacteriales; family Methanobacteriaceae; genus Methanocatella. Next base: position 1,205 of record OMSA01000040.1, on the reverse strand, counting down.
TGTATAGAAGTCTGTCCTGTAAATGGAGCTATGAAAGCAGTATTTGTTGAAAATTTACAAGACCAAAAGGATTTGATTCTTTTGTGCGTAAATTATCTTGAAGATTACATAAACTCCAAAGAAGAGGATTTAAGGTCATTAGAAAAAAACGGCCTGCTTCAATATGATGTTCCTCTTTCTGAAATTTGGGACGAGGCTTTAAAGATTATTCCTGATGAGGAAATTGCATTGGAGATAATTACAAATGCAGTCAACAGGCTTAAAATCAGAGTTATTGACTGGGATGGCGAAAACTGTAAAAAATGTCAGTTATGCATTCCGGACTGTCCTACAGGATGTATTTCATTTGACGAAGAGAAAGACACAATTGTAAGAGAAAAAGATAGATGTTTACGTTGCAGTATTTGTTACCAAACCTGTCCGTTTTCAGTAATCAAATACTTTATTGCCAAATTCTCACTTGATGACGGCAAAAATATTCACACAACAGTAAAGGCATCTAATCTAAATGAGGATTTATTTATGGAGTGAGTGTTATGATTGACAGTTATACAAAAACACCAAGGCCATTAAGACATGTTGATGTTGAGTATGTGATTGATCAGACCAGATGTGCCAAATGTGAGGAAAAGCCATGTCTTCAGTCATGTCCTATTGATGCGGTCTATCTGGATGAAAGTGATGGCCTTATTAAATTAAAGAATACTTGCTTCGGATGCGTATTATGCAGAAATGCTTGTCCTCATGATGCAATATCATTGGATGTGCATATGGACCCTCCTTTAAAGGAAAATGTTCCAAACATCAACACAAAGCTATGTAAAGCTTGTGGAGCTTGTGTTCAGGCATGTAAAAACGGTTCAATTCATATAGTGTCTGACGGAAAGCATGAGCCTCACAGTAAAATTGACAAGGATACATGTGTCAGATGTGGATATTGTTTCAGAGTATGTCCAACAGATGCTATTAAATATGGAGAACTGCTTCCTAAGACTGTTAAGGGAGGTAAAGCTGTTGTTGTTAATCAGGATAAATGTATTGGCTGTATGACATGTACAAGAGTTTGTCCGTCGATGGGTGCAATAAATGTTGCAAGAACAAATAAACTGCCTTACATTAACCCAGGATACTGTGCAAGATGTGAGGAATGTATGCATTCATGTCCTTCAACAGCAATAAAGTACTCTTCACGTAAAAAAGCTTAT
>OMSA01000085.1 GCA_900313645.1 uncultured Methanobrevibacter sp. | reverse complement strand
CAAGTTGCAGATGTAGAAGTAGCAAAAAATATTATGGATGCCAACAAGAAACTGGCAGATAAAAACTTAAAAAATTTGGAAGAAAAAGACATATTCTGTGTTGATTTTGTAGGAGCTATCGGTTCCGGTAAAACCACACTTGTTGAAGAGATTATTGATAACACCGACTATAAAATAGGTGTTTTGGCAGGTGATGTGATTTCTAAATTTGATGCAGGACGTATTGAAAAGCATGATGTGCCTGTAGTTGGATTAAATACCGGAAAAGAATGTCACTTAGATGCTCATTTGGTCGGTCACGGACTTGAAGATTTGCCGTTGGACGATATTGAAATGGTCATTATCGAAAATGTGGGAAACTTAATCTGTCCGGTTGATTTTGACCTTGGATCCCATTTAAGAATTGTCGTTGTTAGTGTAACTGAAGGTGACGACACAGTGGAAAAACATCCTATAATTTTCCAAACATCCGATGTTGTAGTTATAAATAAAGTTGATTTGGCTGATGCTGTTGGCGCTGATGCTGATAAAATGGTCAGTGACGCACAAAAGTTAAATCCAAATATCAAAATCATCAAATCCAGCTTAAAAGAAGGAATTGGATTGGATGAAATTATTGCTGTTATTGAAGAAGCAAAAAATAATGTTTAAATTAATTTAATTTGGTGGTTTCATGAAAGTATGGATAGATATTTCAAATGCACCTCATGTAAGGTTTTTTAAAGATGTTATTAAATATCTGGAAGCGGAAGGTGAAGATGTTATAGTCACTGCTAGACAGTTTGGTGATATCCATAAATTGCTTGAAATGTATGATATAGATTTTATTTCTGTTGGAAAACATGGAGTATCCCTTTATGACAAGTTAAGGGAAAGTACACAAAGGGTATTTAATCTGGTTGACATTATAAATGGTGAAAGGGTTGATGTCGCCCTTAGCAAGCATTCCATTGAACTTCCTAGAATCTCTTTCGGACTGGGAATTCCAAGTTTATACGTTCTTGATAACGAACATGCTCTTGCTGCCAATAAGCTGACCTTGCCTTTATGTGACAGAATTATCACTCCAAACATCATTGATTTCTGGAAATTGATGAAATTCGGTGCAGATCCAAACACTATCATTCCATATGACGGAACTTCCGAGTTAATGCACTTTAAAAGTTTTAAATATAACGATAATGTTTTTGATGATTTGAATTTGGAGTTAAAACATCCAAAAACAATCTTGATGAGGCCTGAACCTTCACTTGCATCCTATCTTGATGCTGACTGCAGAAAATCTGTTCTCTCACCTATTGTTGACGAGTTAAAAAATGTTGCAAACATTTTAATTCTTCCAAGGTTCAAGGAACAGGCAGACATATTTGAAGGCATTGAAAATGTTTCAATTCTAAAGCCTCCAGTGGACACATCAAGCATTATTAAAAAAGCTGATTTGGTTATTGGTGCCGGAGGAACAATGAACAGGGAAGCGGCAATATTGCAGACTCCCGTAATATCCTGTTATCCTGGCGATACATTGTCAGTTGATCAGTATTACATTAATAAAGGTTTAATGTACCGTTCTATTAATTCTGACGATGTTATCAATAAGGCTTTGGACTTCATTGTAAATCCTCATGAAAAAATTGATGTAAAAACTGATGATTTATTCCAAATTATTATAGATAACTTATATGATTTGGCTAAAAATGGCAAATAGTTTTTATATTAAAATAATCAAATATTGTATCAATAATTATATTTTATTTTTGGGCTGGTAGCTCAGATGGTAGATCGTCGCCTTGGCATGGCGGAGGCCCCGGGTTCAAATCCCGGTCAGTCCATTTATTATTTTAAAAAATAAGAGAGAATAGTGTTAGAATATGTTATTAATTGCTCAAAACCACTTACAATTTATAGTTGAATTTGGAGTAATGCTATTTGTTTCAATGGTCTTTGCTTTGAACCTTATTCCATTGTCACTCAGTGTTGTAACCTTTTTGTCATTGTTTATTATGGGAGGTTTCACAATCATCTTCGGTGCGGATATTGCTCTTTTGATAATATCTTCGAGCCAGGCTGAATTTACTCACCCATTCGGTCCAATTGCACTATTAGGTACAGTCGCTGCTTTAGCATCTCTGAAGATAATGAAGGAATCGGGTGTTGATATACGGCCCCTTAGAAGATTTGTGATTATTTTCCTTGCCGGTATAACAATATTCGGTGGATTAATGCACAGGTCATTTTTGATTTTATGGATTATCGGTTTATTCTTCGGATATCTGATGATTTCAAAATCATTCAGAGAAAAATCCGTTTTCACCATGAAAAGGGTTTTAACCTTTTTAGGAGTGGTAGGTGTAGGTTTTGTTCTTCTGGAAGTTGTAGCTAGAGTAAGTGGTATGACAGTTTTCTCACCTCTTTTAAGATTAGGTAGGATTGAGCAATATTCATTATCAAGTATAAAGACGGTATTACATAACATCCAACTTATAGGGCATAACGCAAAAGCCTCATATTGGGGTGCGGAAGGAACGGCATTTGCTGAAGGTTATATTACCATGCCGATGCAGTTAGTTCTGTTCTTCGGTTTGCCATTCCCGATGTTTTTCGGTATTCTGGTAAACCAAAAGGATACAATCGATTATATGCTTCCAGGTATTTTCGGTTACGGTTTTGACTTCGGATATCTCGGTTTAGTAGGTCTGGTTGTATTTGTTTTAGGTACTATTATCATTGGTTTTAAAGTATTGAACAAATATCGTGAAAGAAGAGAGAAAAACAATAAGAAATATCTTGGTAGGGAAGTTCTGCTTACCGGTGCACTGGCTGCATTCTGTGCACAGGCATTAATCGGAATGTTTGTGTTTAACAGGTCTATCAATGGTATGGCATTGTTGACGTTCATGTTTATAGGTTCAATAATTCTGGCTAATGTAGTTACATTAAAATCAAGATCATGAGGTAGTTATATGAAAGCATTAGTATTACTTGGATGTCCTGAGACACCATCACAAACTCCTATGGCCGTTTATGTTTCAAGCAAATTAACAAAGATGGGCTATGACACCACAATAGCTGCAAATCCCGCCGCTAAAAAATTAGTTAAAGTGTCAGATCCTGAAGATTTTTACCATCTCAATTTGGTTGACCTTGAACGATTGTTGGGTGAAATCAATCCTGGAGATTTTGATTTGCTGGTCGGTTTCGTTCATAAGGATGCGGCAGCATCATTTTTTGTAACTTTTGACCAGATACTGCAGACTAAATCATTGGCTTTAGTTTTCTCAAGAGATGCTGATGAAGTGGCCGAATTTGTAAGCATGATAGAAGAAAGCGGAAGTGAAGCGAAAATTGCTGCTGTAAGAGCATTCCATAATCCTTCACCGATTAAAGTTAAATTTGATAAAGCGATAAAGGAGTTTGAATAGTATGTCTTTTTGTTTAGATACTTACCTTCAACAATCTGATAATTATGAAATTCATGCATCAAAAGCAGGATTTAAAGACTGTGCAATGATTATAAGATTTAAAGCAGACGATTTAGTTTATATCAAACCTGGTGATGAAGTTTTAGGGGTAAGAGTTATAGGAATCCCTCCAATTCCAATAGGTTTTGACCATGAAAAGGGCACAGTATTTTTACCGTACACTAAACCTTGCCACGGAACTTCCGTTGTAGAACTTCCTATTGATGAGGAAGAAGTTGAAAAAATCAGAAAATTGGATACCGGTAACAAAAAATGAAATCAACAGTTGTGGGAAGTTTTCCGGTTGAGGTTAGCTCCCCGTCTAATTTTAAGGATAAGCTTTTAAATGCTTTTGGCTCATACGACCAGTTTAAGCAAGCTATTGAAAGTTGCGTTTTAGCCCAGCTTGATGCTGGAGTGGATATCATCTCTGACGGTCAGGTAAGAGACGATATGGTTTCTATTTTTACAAATTACATTCCTGGGATGAAAATTGAGGATGGAAACACAATGATTGTTTCCAAAATCAGAAGACCAACTCAGGAAATTTCTATTAAGGACCTGCAGTATGCAAAAAAGGTCATGAGTAATTATTACAATGGTAAAATTCCTGAGGGCTGCGGAGTAAAAGGAATAATCACAGGCCCAAACACTATTGTTCATTCTTCAAGGATATTGTCATTTTATAAGTCAAAGGAAGATGCAATCATTGATTTGGCTCACAGTTTGAAATATGAAGTCGATGCAATTGCAAAAAAGGTCAAACCTGTCTATATTCAAATCGACGAGCCGTTTTTATCAACAGGAATGGTTGATATGAAAACCGCAAGGGAGGCTATTCAGTGAAATTTCCAAATTCAATGTGGAAATTCTGGATTTTGAGTTTGCCGGAAACAATGTTAATTTGGGTGTTCTTGAAAAGAACGCTTCAATGATATCTGATAAAAAGATAGGTTTCGGATGCGTTGACTCATCAGTAAATGAAGTCGATGATAAAAATGATGTGGATAATCTGGTTAAAAAGGCAGTGGAAATTGTTGGAAAGGATAACCTGCTTTTAGATCCTGACTGCGGACTTAGAAGAGCTCCTAAAGATGTTGCATTTCAGAAATTAAAATTGATGAATGATATAAAAGACAAATATAGCTGATTGGTTACAATGGTTAAATATTGTAAAAATTGTGGTCAAAAATTAGTTGATGAAGCTTTATTCTGCCCCAATTGCGGAGAAAAGGTTGCCGGTAAAGGCCGCTTATCTTCTAAAAAATTTTTATTGTTATTTTTAGTTATCCTAGTTTTAGCGATATTGGCTGTTTTTTTAACAAATACTTTAATATTCAATCAGACTCAGATAGTGCAGGTTGACAATGTGCAGTTTGAAATTCCTGCAGATTATGTTAGCCAACCTTTAAGAACCGACGTTAATGTTGACGAGGGAGTGAAATCAACTTCCATGGGCTGGAGCAACGATAAATATTACCTTGAAATAGGCGTAACAAGAATCCCTGGTACGCAAATAGACAGCGAGCAGCTAGCTTCTGTTATTGGCGGAACACCTTCCAAAATGTTCGGTTACTCAGGTTATTATATTGAATATGAAAATGAAGGATGTGCATTTGTATTCGGACTTGAAGATGAAGTCTGCATGGTTTATGTTTCTGATTATGATGCATTCAGTGATGTTAAAGTCATAGGTTAGTCTTTTAAAAAGATTTATATATTGTTTTTGACATATTAAAATTTAGGCATGACTAAATTTTTAGGTGATACTTATGAGTGACATGGCTGAAGCAAGAAAACATATGCATGAGATACAGCAAAAAAAGGAAAATGATAAAAAATCCAAAACAAAAAAAGTAAAGAACTTCTTTTTCGGATGCTGTAAAAATAAATAATTGCTTTTTTTTAAAAAAAAGGGGACTTTAATCAAAAGTCCCGTATTAAGTTTTTAACGATATTCGTGTTTAAAGTTTTTGTCATATAGCTTAGATGCATTAAAGTCACCAGGGTCTAATACATCTCCCACCACAATCATTGCAGTCTTTGTAATATTGGCATCTTTAACTTTTTGTGCAATATTATTGAGCCTTCCTCTAATTATTTGTTGGTCTGGCCAAGTTGCCTTTTTGACTACTGCAACTGGGGTAGTTTCTTCATAACCTTCAAGCAGTTCTTCAACCACTTTGTCTATCATACCTATTCCAAGGAAAATGCACATGGTTGCATGATGTTTTGAAAAGCTGGCAAGGCTTTCGCCTTCAGGTTTAGGGGTTCTTCCCTCAGGACGTGTAATGATGACACTTTGGGAAATCTCAGGAAGGGTCAATTCGGCTTCTAAGACACTTGCAGTTCCAAATAATGAGCTGACGCCCGGAATTATTTCATATTCGATGTCGTGTTTTTTAAGTTCACGGATCTGTTCGCCTATTGCTCCGTAAATTGAAGGGTCACCGGTATGTACACGGGCAACTAACTTTCCCTCATTAACCGCTTCAGTTATTATTCCGTCAGTTTCTTCCAAATTCAAATAAGCACTATTGTGAATAACGCAGTCGTCACGGGCAGGACTTAAAACATCTTTGTTGACAAGTGAACCTGCATAAATGATTACATCAGCTTTTTCAATAACTCTTCTTCCTTTGACTGTAATTAAATCCGGATCTCCGGGACCGGCACCAATAAAAATAACTTTTCCTTTCATGGTATAATTTTTATATTAAAGTATTATTTAATAATTTTGTATCAAAATTGACCTTTATTTAAAGCAAAATTTATTAATTTTTAAAGTAATTAGTAAATATGGATGATAAAGGTTTTATTTCAATAGAATATCTGTTTTCATTATTTATTGTAATAATTATTGCTTGCGGAATGTTATTTTACACATCCGCATCAATATCTTCAAGTTTAAACATTGAAGATAGTGTCACACACAGGCTGATTCTGGATGAAGTGGCAAATCAAATCGCTCAAGTCAATTCAAATGGTGAGGGTTATTCAAAATACATTATACTTCCTTCAGATAAGGGTTATTTTGAAATAACCGTTGATAAAAATAGGCTGGTTATCCAGTATGACGGCAAGAAAGGGGAAACGTTGCTTCCGCTAACAAATTTCAATACAGAATATAAGCTGATAAGCGGAAAAAGCTATGTCATCTCAAAAACCGATGAGGGGATTGTGATAACATGACGGATGATAATGCTCAGGTTTCAGCGGAATTTCTTTTTGTATTTGGGATTTTGATAATTGTAGTGATGATTGCTATAGTATTTGCAGCCGGCGAGCATGAATTGAATCTTGCTATGAGCGCTGCCAGAAATGGGGCAGTTGAGGGTCTGTCAACTTCATCATGTGCAATATATCCGATAAGCACGTTTAAGGAATATGAAACGGCAAAAAGCAATCTGCTAATCCCATATTCGGTTGAAATAATAAATGTCTCATACAGTGATTTGGGATATGACGCAAACTATGATAAAAAAAGAATTCAGTTTAAGGTCTATGCCAAAACGTCAGACAGGTTCAGTAATGATGAGCTGGTTTCAATTGGCGATAGAATAAATTATAATCTCAGAAAATCAATAGCAATCTCTTTCAACTCCACACAAGCAACAAATAAATTGTACAATCCGGTTTTCTCACCGCATTATGTCTACACTACAGCAAATGTCAGGTGGGTATAAATGGTGTGATAGTTCGCATGCCTTAAATTTTAAAGATTTTTCTGGCATTGCTGGTGGTGATTTCATCAACTTCGCTGATGCTCATATCCTTGATTTCGGCAATTTTTTGAACTGCATTTACAACGTTTGAAGGTTCATTCCTCTCCTCTTTTGTCATTGCCAAATACGGGCTGTCGGTTTCAGTTAAAACATAATCAAGATCTATCTTTTCAATCAGGTCCTGGTGATGTTTGGAGTAGCAAAGCATTGTTGAAAAGCTCATGTATGAATCGTCACGGTTCATTATTCTTTTGGCTGTTTTAAGACTTCCTCCAAAGCAGTGAAAAACAAAATAAGGGATATTATCATAATCCTCAATGATATTGACTGCCTTTTTCTCACAGTCCCTGACATGCATGACTATCGGAACTTTATACTCATTTGCAAGTTCAAGAAAGCTTTTGAAAATTTCCTCCTGCCTTTCACGCAAATCCTTATCGGTAACGTAGTAGTAATCCATTCCGACTTCGCCGATAGCCACAATATCATTCAGGTATTTTTCAATGTTTTCATGAGCTGTTTTTAAATCCTCTTCAGTGGCGTTTTGTGAGCTAACCGGATGAAAACCGAAAGTAGGATATATGAAACCTTTGTAGTCCTTTGAAAGTTTCAGCACATCCATATTGCTGTCGTTGCTGTAACCGGAAACAATCACATGGTCCAGCTTGTCCTTGGCTCTTTTGATAACATCCTCACGGTCGTCATCAAAGTCCTTAAAATCAATGTGGCAATGGGTGTCAATCATGTTATGCTCCAAATCTTCTGTCTCTTTCCTGATAGGATCTGATTGCTCTTATGAAATCCACTTTTCTAAGCTCAGGCCATAAGGTTTCACAGAAATACAGTTCGGAGTAAGATGACTGCCAAAGCAGAAATCCGCTTAAGCGTTCCTCTCCGCTTGTTCTGATGATTAAGTTAGGGTCATCCAATCCTGCGGTATACAGATTTTTGCTTACCAGCTCCTCATCAACGTCATCAATGGTAATTTTGCCGTCCTGCACATCTTGTATGATTTTTTTAAATGAATCTATGATTTCCAAACGTCCATCATAACCAATAGCTATGTTAAATAATCTTTTATTATAATGTGCAGTTGCCTCTTCAGCTTCGCTGATAGCTTCCCTTACGCTTTCAGGTAATAATTCTGTTCTGCCCACCACTTTCACTTTTACTTCATTCTTGTGTATTTTTTCATGGTTTACTAGTCTTTTGAAGTTTACAACGAACAGGTTCATCAACCCTTCGACTTCGTGTTCCGGTCTGTTGAAATTTTCTGTAGAAAAAGCATAGGCAGTGATAATCTCGATTCCTAATTCGATACTCCAGTCAAGAACTTTTTCCAAGGTGTCAACTCCAATTTCGTGGCCTTTGACAACATCCATGTTTCCCTGGAGTTTGGAATATCTTCTGTTTCCGTCCATGATTATAGCTACATGTTTTGGCATTTTTTCAGGCTTTAAATCACGAGTTATATACCATTCATATAGTCTATAAAGTATATTCTCTGCCATTTTCATCACTTTTTTTAAATTAATTAATCTGATAGCTTTTCAGCCAAAGTTAAACTACGGACATAACCTTCTATACTCTGATCTCTACTGGTATCGATATATACCCTGTCTATACCGAATGTGATTGCCCCATGACTTGGCCAGGAATTGAGCAGTACAAGTGTTCTGAATATTATATTTCCGACTCTTCCGTTTGGTGCAATAATTATGTTTGCTTTTGAATTTATAGCTTTTTCAATTAAAATAAAGTAATTTTCAACTTCTTCATCAGTCTGCTCTTTGATGAGTTTTGTAAGTTTTTTACTTTCTTTTATTGAATTTGATACTTCGCTGCCTCTTCCAAAGTCATCTTCCCTTCCTTCAGCAAGAATTGCAATTTTAGGCTTTTTATCAACTTTTTTAAGAAAATCGATACAGTGTTTTGTGATTTCAAACCTTTCCTCAACATTTGTACCTTCGTCAATTCCAACAGGGGACAACAGAAATTCGTATTCGTCTCCGTTGACATAGGTTGCTCTTGACAAATCAGGGTAGTGCTGTTTTAATTCCTGCATGATATTGGATGCAGGAAGAGATCCGCGAACTACAGCATCTATATTATCATTTAGAACTGCTTTTACCAAATCTTCATCACTATATATTAGTCTTATATCCGTTTTTGGGTGTTTTTCTTTAAAAATATGACAAGCTTGTATTATATTTTCATTTTCTCCAACACCAATAGCTATTGTTTTCATTAATTTTATAATATATATTTCATTATAAATTAAAGTTTTCTAATTTTGAAAATTTTTTTATGGTATTATTGCCAAATATAGAAATAGTAAAATGGCAATGTGTGTTTTGTATGACATTTCAGTTAAAGGGATTATCCAAATATGGTTGCGACGATATAGAAAAAATTCAGCTCATC
>OMSA01000029.1 GCA_900313645.1 uncultured Methanobrevibacter sp. | reverse complement strand
TTAAAAAAAAATAAGAGGACTCAATTAGAATGATTGAGTACCACTTTGAGTTGCTAATGAGACACTCTGAGTATCCAATAGATTTCCAGAATTGTCATATAAATTGATTTCAGCGAAATCTGGGAAATATCTATATGCATCAGCACTGGATACCTCAATATATCCATTTGATTTTACAGTAACTGGAACCATATTTCCATTATTCAAAAGAGACCCGTCACGGGAATAGTATATTTGTACGGTTACCTTTTCACCGGCATGCTGTGGTCCAACATATATTGAAGCATATGTCTTATCTTCCATATCGTCCCCTGTTGTAAAACTTCCACCTAAAATGCTCATTGAGGTTGTTGTTGGGGTAGAAGTTGACTGAGAAGTTTGAGTCGCTTGAACTGGTGTTGAACTATCATTATTTACAACATCTGCTGAGTCACTTTGAGAATTATTGTTTCCAAAACCATAAATGTAGACAAATGCACCTGCCAATACTATTGCAATAACTGCCAATGCAATAATAATGTATTTTGTAGTATTGTCACTGGATGAGCTGCTCATTGAGTTAATCATACCTTCATGACTCATTACTTTTTTATCCAACGGCGCTCCACACTTTTTACAGAATTTTGCTGAATCGTTATTTTCACTATCACATTTCGGACAACGCATTAACTATCACCACAATATACTTATATAATAATATTTTATTCACAATCTTAATAAAGTTATATGATTTTTACTTAAGTCAAAGTTTATTTTTTATATTCTTGAAAGTCTTAATAATCTTTTTATCCTGAGAGGACAATTCCCTAATTTTATTTTTCATTTGCCTATTTTCTTTTTTCAGATTTTCATTCTTATTATATGATTTTTCAAGCAGTTCATTGAGATATGTTAACCTTTTTACATAATAATCATCATTTAAGGTATATTCATTATCAACAAAACCCCTATCCTCAAGAATCTGAACCAAAACATCTGCTGATGTGGAATAATCATATATATCTGACTTATATTTTAAATCCATTAAATCCAGTGAACTTCCCTTTTCAGTTATTGCCCAAATATCTGAAGTTGAACCCATATAATCTGACACTTTTGAAGGCAGATACGGATTTAGCTGCCAGCTGTCTTTAGTTGACAAGTCATTTACAAGCAAAATATCAAATTTGGTTGTAGCATTTAGAAAAGTCAGATAATCAAGAGGTTTTTTCACGATAATGTTATCTGAAACCTTCAGGTCATTCAGCAGTTTTTCATTTGAAATAAAGATATAAAACCTGATTTTGTCCTTGAACTTATGATTTAGCGAATCCAGGGCATAGAAAATGCTTTCAAAATGGCGTTTTCCATAATACCATTCACCAAAATAAGCAATATTTATGCATTCACTGTCCAGCTCAACATCACTTTTGCTTTTGTAGTAATATTGCCCTGGAAGTGAAGGATGTGGAGAAATTGTGGATTTTTTAAAAACATAATCTGTCAAATCAATCGGAAACTGCTTTAGCATCAAATCCCTTTGATTTGCATTTGTAAATATTATTTCATCGGCAAATAAAAATGTCAGATATTCTATTGTAAAAAATGTTGAAGAGAAATTCTCAAGTAGGGGAAAATCACCCAATTCTTGAATTTTTCGATTAACATGACTGAAAAATTCCTTATCATCAATCTTATGCTTTTTTTTGGTATTTATCTTATTGTCAATATCATGCAGCAGGGGATCTGAAAACTCGGCCTTCCAATATGTGTCCGGATTTTTAAATTTATACTCCAATGCAAGAAAATGATTGCTCATTTCCCATGATCTGCTGACAACGCTTTCATATTCATTATCTATAATGTCCATTGACTTATCTATGAATTCAAAAATAGCCTTAGGACTGTCTTTTGTATGGTTTATATCAACTACAAACCTGTTTTTGACATATTCATCAACAAAAGATTCTCCGTGTGAAGTTGTGATGACATCCACCTGCTTATTGTTGTTTATGATTCTTTTTGAAAGGACAATTCCTGAAATATTGTCTGATGGCGGAAAATAATATGAAATTACTAGTTCGGTTGTCAAAACTTAATCCCCTAACATTTTATGTTCTAATTTATTGAATTGAATGTATATAAAACCGTGTATTTTCTATACCATACGGCGAACAAAATTATTTACCAGGTTCATTACCTGACTATTATGCTTTTTGAGTGAATCAACTTCCTTTTGAAGCGATTTGTTTTTCATTTCCTGGTCATACAATTTCACTGACAGTTCAAACTCGGTGTAGGTATTTGAATGGATTCCTGAGTAAAGAATGAACTTGGCTCTTCTGTTGAAATTTTTGAAGTCATCATCCTTTTCCAAAAAGAAAAAGGACTTCTGGAAATCTTTTTTGATTTTATCAAAGAAATCCTGCTTATACTCATCGGAAACCTCAGAAAATCTTCTGTAAATATTTGAAAACTTTTTCTTGAATATCTTATCCTTGAAATCCTCATAGACTCCCATTTTTATAAGCAATTGATATATAACATCATATATCTCAATCAGGTCTGAAAACTGTGAGTAGTGTGAGGAAATGATTGAATCCTTGCGAATTCTTCTGTTATAGAGATATTCATCCAGAAAGTAAACCCTCTGGGCCTTGAATATCGCTTCTACAAAGAATGGGTTGTCTTCAAAAATCAGATTTTCCTTAAATTTAATGTTTTTGATGAAATCCCTTTTAAACAGTTTGCCCGGAGCCGTAACTGAAATGTTTAAAACCTCATCATAGATATCCTTATAATTGAATACCTTGTCTTGGCATTTCTCCTTTAGGAATGCCATATCAAAATAGCAGTCAGTGAACTTTTCATATGTTTCGTCATAAAAATTGATTATTTTGGTAATTACAATGTCTAAAAAATGCTTATCCGCCAGATTGTAAAGCTTTTCCAAAGCGGAATAATTTAAAAAATCGTCAGAATCCAGAAATGCAATATATTCGCCGGTGGCATGTTTTACTCCTTCATTTCTGGCAGCCGCAAGCCCCTTATTTTCCTGAGAGATTATCTTAATACGGGTATCTGAATACTGCTTTAATAAATTAAGGGAATTGTCGGTTGATCCGTCATCCACACATATTATTTCAATATCTGTCAATGTTTGATTAATTACACTATCAATGCACTCGTTAATATAATTTTCAACATTAAAAACCGGAATGATGACAGATACCCTAGCCAAATTAACACCTGTTAATATATTACTTACTAATATTACTTAAATTAAATCGTATTTTATTTTTAAATGAGTCATTGTAGATATGGAAAGTGTTATCTTTAAACAAAAGGATTTTATTATTTTCAGCTACATGTTTTGAATTCAATGCCTCTGCATCCTTTTTAAGAACAATCTTATTTTCCATCAGCTCGCCAAAAGCCTTAACTTTAAATGTTATTTCTGCCTCTTCTTTATCTGAAATTGGAATATTCGCTTCAAATGTATAATAGAATTCCCAATCAATATTCAATAATTTCTTTGGAGTTCTCAGGTTTGTAAAAACTGTTTCAAGAGGTTTATGATTTTTAAAGGCTATAATTTTGATGTCTTTAACGTCACAGTTGCTTGAAAAGTAACCCTTAAAGAGAAGATTGTTATCCTTAAAGTGAACGGATTTGAATCTCAGCTTATGTTTATGCAGCCTGTTAATGGTATAATCCTTTGATTTTAGAAATACTTCACAATTAGCTGATTCAACATGGAAATCCTTATTTTTAAGATAAATCAGAAATGATTTGACATTGGATCCCAGATACCTGTGATTGGCAATAACGTCAGCATCAATATAAGATAATATTCTATTAAACTTCTCTAAAAACTCATTGTCCGGCTTAAAATCCCTTGCCTCCACAATTGAATTAACATCATAGCTAATCAGATACTGAATGAAGCGGGCAACCTCACTGTAACGTTCAAGCGAATCGTCTATTAAACCAAGATAGTACTTTTCAATTTTTTCGCCAAAATAGTCTGTTGTGACATTTGCCTTATCCATTAAAGATGAGAAATCATCCCTTTTTCGATAATGGTAGGAGACATTGTCTAAAACGCCATATTTGGGATTTTTCAAAAGAATCTTATTTAAGAATAGTGCATCTTCACCGCTAGTGAGGCTTTCGTCAAATCTTAAAGAGCCAATGGATTCGGATTTGATAAAGGATGAAGCCACATGAAGCTGCGGATAGTCAAACAGTTGATTTAAATCAATTACCTGAGTTTTTTCAAACTTATAGTTCAGGACATGGTCACCGTCACGCCTTTCAAAAAAGATTAGGGGGATTGATACGACATCAACGTCATTTTCATCAAAGAAGGCATAAACGCTACTTAAAACATCACTTGAAAGCATATCATCGCTGTCAAGAAAATTAACGTACTCGCCGCAGGCATGGTCAAGACCCATATTGCGGGCGCTTCCAGGTCCTCCGTTCTGTTTTGATAAAACAATGATGTTTTCTGGAAATTTATTCTTATATTTCAAAGCAATATCCTTTGACTTGTCCGTGGAGCCATCATCAACTAAAATCAGCTGAACATTGTCCTTAAAACCTATATCCTGATTTATAACTGACTCGATTGACTGTGATAAATAATTTTCACAATTGTATATTGCTGTGATAATAGAAAACTTCATTTTTACACCTAATGATTATATAACCAGTCATAAACACGCTTACAATTATCTTTGTCGTGATACTTGAAAAATGAATCGACACGACTGACATATTCCTCTTTCATAATGCAGTCATTTTCCATATATTTTATGACCTTACTGACTAGCTCATCGCTATTGTAAACGATTTCACCGAATCCCATAGTCTGATAGTCATAATATCCTTTTTTATAATGATAATCGTCATTTTCATGATAATAGATTACCGGTTTTTTTAGATAAGCAAAATCAAATGCTACAGATGAAAAATCAGTAATCATCAGGGATGCCTTTTCAAAGAGTTTCTGGAAAGGCTCGTCAGATAGCTCAATATTGTCCAGTTTAAACAGGCCCCTGAATTTCAAAAGTTCCGGATGAGGTTTAAAAACTATTTTATAACCCAATTCATCGCATTTTTCAATCAGCCTCTCATCTGACAGCAGATTTTTTAGATTTTCATAATAACCTGATGAGATAAAATCCTTATAGTTTTCAAGATCCCTTCTCCAGGTCGGAATAATGAGAATCTGCTTTTCGCTTTTGGAAGTAAGGTTGTCAAATCTTGGAAATCCCAATACAGGCACCCTATCTTCATCATAATTGTAATGTCCGTTTATTATGGATTGTCTTTCCATTTCAGAAACTGTCAAAAACATGTACAGGTTTTTGTGAAACTTCTTAATCCACCAGGAGATATCATCCTTGGTTACCCCATGCTGCAGGAAACAGAACTTATAGGTGTTCAAACCTTCATAAAGACGGTTGTTTTCATGGGTAAATGGGTTCAGTCTTGCTCTTGTAACCTGTGAGATGACAATTTTTTCGCTGAATAGATAATTCAGTTTATGCTTGAATGATCCAAATGCAATGACATTGTCACAATCCTTGTTTAATCGCCTATAATCGTCACAATCTTTGTTTATGGCAAAATATTTGGTTATGCCGTCATCTTGTTCGATAGAATATTTGAATAGGTGTTCTGCATTGTCATCAGCAGATTCCTGCCTGTCCACAAAGAGCCATATCTTTTTGTTTTTCCAGAAGGGATAGAGCATTACATAAAGCAGCCTGTAAAATATTGCCTGAGTTATAAAAGGCCCTCCCATTCTTAAAATACGGACGATTGATTTTAATTCCAATTTCAAAACCTTAATGTAGGAATAAGGCATGATATAAAATGTCTTAAGTCTAAAGAATATGATTCTGTTATCCTTAATCAAGTAGTTTCCCTGAACCGACAGGCCTGCAAATTCCCTGAAAATGATATTGTTTTCCATTTCAACGGAATTTTTCCCGTCACTGAAAACTGTTTTGAATGTCAGTGAAGACTTCTCATCAGCTTTTAGTGGAATTTTCATATCAAAATTATATGTAAACTCCCAGGAAATGCCTAAAAACCTCTTGATTTTACGGTTTGTTGTAGGGTATTCCACATATTTTCCCCTAAACTCTTCACTTTTTCCGTTTTCAAATTTGCGTATTGCCTTAAAAGTAATGTCGCGAGGATAGCAGTTGCTTGTAAGTGACCCTGACAGGTTAAGAAAACCGTCCACTGCTTCAACAATGTCAAAACGTAATCTATGTTTGCTTAAATCATTAATCAGATAATCATCAGACATTAAAAATACTTCATCAGATTCCTTTTTCACTTCAATGTGAAACTCCTTATTTATTAAATAAATAAGGAAGGATTTGTCGTTAGAATTTAAGGTTTTATTTTCCTTTAAAACCCCCATATCAATGCAGTCTAAAATCTTATAGAGACTTCCCCAGAACTCATCAATTTCCTTATCGTTATCAAACAGCTCATCTAAATCCTCAATATGGATAATTAAAGGCAATTCATTGGCGATAATATACTGAATATATGGCTTATCGCAGCATTTCAACAGAAAATTAAAGAAATAATCAAATTTGTTTTGCACATTCTCTTTTGAGAGTGTTTCTTCTTCAGATTCCTCTTCAGGTGAAGTGAAATGCTTGCCTTTAACCAGCACCACCTTCTCCTTTTTTTGAATGATTTGTGAGATAAATAGTTTATCGGCACAGTCAGAAAGTTTCTCATTGAAAGATATGCCTTCAGCGGCATTGCGGTTAATGAAAGCGCAATCAAGGTCAATCAATGAATGTTCAGGATAATCGTTTAAATCAAAAATGCCTGACTCATTATTGCTAAGTGCAAAGATATCTGCTTCATCAGAGTATTTTGAAATTGATTTATATACGATTGATAATGTATTTTCATTTAAGATGTCCTGATTTTCGCTGAAATGAATGAATTTTCCTCTTGCGTTTTCCAGTGCCAGATTATAAGCACCATATTTATCTTCAGCTTCTAAAACCTTGATGTTTTCAGGAAATTCGGATTTATAATCTAAAACAAGTTGATTTGAACCGTCGATACTGCCCAAATCTATTAAAATCAGTTCAATATTGTCTTTAAAATCATGTTTTTGATGAGTAATGGAATTGATGAATTCACTTATAGATGAACTGTCATTATCAAATATTTTAATTACCGAGAAGTCAAAAATATTCATAAAAAACCTCATTAAAACATGAAACAATTTTTTAATCTACATTATTATTTTTTAAGATAAATGATATTTATATTTTAATTTTGAAAACATATCTGAATTAGCATCCTATTTGGAAGAGTTCAAAACCTTTTTTGGTAATCTTTTTGTCATATATGTTTCTTCCGTCAAATATGACTTTCTCATTTAATTTTTCAGACAATAAATCAAAGTCAGGATTTCTCAATTCCTTCCATTCCGTAATAAGAATCAGTGCGTCACAGTTATCTGTTGCTGAATATCTGTTGTCAACGAATTCTATTGAACTTAAGTATTTACTGTCAATTGCCTTTTTAAATTCATCGTTTGCCTTTGGATCATAGGCCTTGATTTTTGCACCTTTGTCAATAAGTGATGTAATTACTACCTGTGATGTAGCTTCACGCACATCATCAGTACCAGGTTTGAAGGCAAGTCCCCAAATTCCAAAAGTTCGACCATTTAAATCACTACCAAACCTATCAACTACCTTGTTTACTAAGACCATTTTTTGATTTGCATTAACCTCTTCGACATTGGATAATATCTTCGGTTCATAGCCATGTGACTTGGCGGTATTTATCAGTGCCTGCACATCTTTTGGAAAACAGCTTCCCCCATATCCGCAACCTGCATATATGAAATCATATCCGATACGCTTATCGGAACCTATTCCCAGACGGACCTTCTGAACGTCAGCTCCTGTAACCTCACAGATATTTGCCACCTCGTTCATGAAGGATATCTTTGTTGCAAGCATTGCGTTTGCCACATATTTTGTCATTTCAGATGATTTGACATCCATCAAAACAAAACGGTCGTGATTAAGCACAAATGAAACGTACAATTCCTTAAGTTTTTCAAAGACTTCATCCTTTTCAGCACCGATTACAACACGGTCAGGATGCATGCAGTCCTCTATTGCTCGACCTTCCTTTAAAAATTCCGGATTTGAAGCAATGTCAATTTTTACCGGAGAACCATTTTTCTTCAAGATTTCTTCAATATGCTCTTTTACCTTAAAGCATGTTCCGATTGGAACAGTGGATTTTACCACAACCAAAGAGTCACGGGTGATGTTTTCTGCTATATCTGTTGCAGCTGAGAATATATAGTCGAGATTTGCGCTGCCGTCACTTGCCATAGGTGTTCCAACGGCAATGAAAATGATGTCTGTATTGTCCAGGGCTTCCTTAATCTGGCTTGTAAAAATCAAATCTCCCTTTTTTTGAGAATCCTTTACCATTGTTCCCAGATGCGGTTCAAAAATTGGCAGAATTCCCTCTTTCAATCCTTCGATTTTTGCTTCATCAATATCCACGCAATAAACTTTATTTCCCATTTTTGAAAAACATGCCCCGGTTACAAGTCCTACATAACCGGTACCAATGACAGTAATATTCATAAATTCACCCGATAATAATATATAATTTCTTCAAAACCTTAGATTTCCTTTTTTAAGATAAAAATTGATTGAAATGCATTTATATATAAATATCTGTTAAAATTACTTAAATAGTTAATCTATTTAATGAAAAAATAAGTAAGGAATATCTCACCACTAGGAGAGGTATTCAAATAATAAAAAAAAGTTAGTCATAAAATTTTCCTAAGAATTCTTTCATCCTAGGGTTGTCAGATGAGAAAACCTCATCAGGTGAGCCCTGCTCAACAATAACACCGCCGTCCATAAATATGATGTTATCGGCAACGTTACGAGCAAAAGCCATTTCATGAGTAACGATAACCATTGTCATGTGTTCTGCTGCGAGATCTCTTATAACTGTCAGAATCTCACCGGTAAGTTCAGGATCAAGTGCTGAAGTCGGCTCATCAAAGAAAAGTATGTCAGGGTTCATTGCAAGTGCACGTGCAATTGATACACGTTGTTGCTGACCACCGGACAATTCACAAGGATATGCATCCTCCTTATCCTCAAGGCCCATTTTTTTAAGCAAATCCCTTGCATGATTGAATACTTCGCTTTTGTCCCTTTTTTGAACACGCAATGGAGCATTGGTAATATTTTTCATCACTGAGTGATGCGGAAACAGATTGAAGTTCTGGAAAACCAATCCGAAGGTTCCATCAAATTTGATTTCCCCGCTGTCTTCGGTTTCCAAATCTGTAATGCATCTGAGTAATGTGGATTTACCTGAACCGGAAGGTCCGATAATAGCTAAAACTTCACCTTTTTCAACATTTAGAGAAATATCTTTTAAAACAACATTATCCCCGAAACTTTTTTTAAGATTTTTAATTTCAAGCAAACTCATAAATATTCCTCCTATTCATAATAATCCATTCTTTTCTCAAGATATTCCATTACGAATGCAACAATTATGTTGAATACATAGTAGAATATACCAGCTACAAGCAATGCGCCAATTGATGCATCTGCAGCTGCAATCTGTTTAGCTACTGTGAACATTTCAGGTATTGCAATAACAAATGAAAGTGATGTATCTTTTACAAGTGTAATTACTTCATTAGTTACTGAAGGAAGAATTACCTTAAACACTTGAGGCATGATAATTATAAAAAATGTTTCTAACCTTGAATAACCAAGAACTTTTGCAGCTTCATATTGTCCGCTGTTAATAGATTCGATTCCCCCTCTATAAATCTCAGCGAAATATGCCGCATAATTTATAGTAAATGCAATAATAACTGCAATGAATCTATAATCTGCAGATAAACTGAATCCAAACAGGTAATATGGTGCAAAAAATACTACAATAAGCTGTAACATTAAAGGTGTACCCCTCATGATTGAGATATAAATTTTCATTAACCACCTGATAGGTCCGAAACTACTCATCCTTCCTCCGGCAATAAGCAAACCTAAAGGAAGGGAAAAGAGTAATGTTAATAAAAATATCTCAATGGAAGTAACCATACCTCCAAGCAATTGAGAAATAACATTACTTAATATCATTTAATTAATTCTCCCCCAATATCTAATCAATTTATTTTGTGATTAAAGAACCTGGAACACCAGAATCACTGTAGTTTTCAGCGATTTTTAAAACAGTTCCGTCTTCAAACATTTCATCTAAAGTTGCTTGTACTTGGTCTTTTAAAGCATCATTGCCTTTTTTGAATCCAATACCGTATTGTTCAGATGAAATGATTTCATCTAAAATAGTGAAATCATCAGAATTGTCTTTAGAAGATACTTGGTATTGAGCTACACCAATATCGATAGCTACTGCGTCACATGCTCCGGATTCTAAATCCATGAATGCAGTGTTATAGTCAGCAACTTCGGTTAATGTTGCAAAGGTGTCAGCTAAAGTTTTGTTGTCCCCTTGAAGAGCAGCTAAAGCTGATGAGTCTTTTTGAGTTTCAACATTTTTACCAGCTAAATCAGCTAAAGATTTAATTCCTGAATCGGATTTGACTACAATAACTTGTTTGTTGTCAATGTATGCATCAGACCAGGTGTAGTCATTTTCCCTACCGTTGATGGTAAATCCGTTCCAAATACAGTCAATAGAACCGGAATCAAGTTCTGCATCTTTTGCATCCCAATCAATCGGTTGTGCTTTAAATGTCCAGTTATTTCTTTCACAAACCTCTTTTGCAAGGTCTAAGTCGAAACCAACATAGTTTCCACTGTCGTCTTTATATCCGTAAGGTGGGAATTCTGCATCGAATCCGACGATGAATGTGTTTTCATCGTTTGCTGCAGCGGTGTCAGCATTGTCCCCTCCTAAAAAGTCAAATAAACCAGCGCTTGCAGTACCCATAACTAAGAAAGCTACTAATACTAAAGCTAATATTAAACCTATCTTTTTAAGCTACTAATACTAAAGCTAATATTAAACCTATCTTTTTATTCATTTTAAAACACCAATAGTTATAACTATATTTTAAGTAGAAAAATTCTACTTGAAATAAAATATATTTTTCAAGATATTTATTTATTATTATTTAACTTCTTGAAAAAAAATCATAATTTTTTAAACAGAATGAATACTTTGAAAAAACTCAAATATGAGTATTAAAAAAATCAGTTTTCATATAACCAATCATAAACCCGCTTGCAATTGTTCTGGTCAGTGTATTTGAAAAATCCGTCAACCCTTTTTTTGTATTTATCTTCCATTTCACAACCGTTTTCGATATAATCTATAACTTTATCAACCAGCTCTTCTGAGTTATCGATTACATCACCAAAGCCCATTTCCTCATAGCTGAAATAGCCGTTCTTATAGTGATAGTCATTTCCCTCATGATAATATATGACAGGCTTTTTCATGAATGCAAAATCAAAAAATACGCTTGAATAATCGGTTATCATTAAAGCGGAATCATTGAAAAGTTTCTGATATGAATCAGAGGTATTGACTTCCACATTATCTGATAATGAAAACAGATCAACAAAAGGCTCCATATCATAGTGAGGCTTAAATACAATCCTATACCCGTTTTTATCAAGTGCTTCCAATAGCCGTTCATTGTTTAAAAAACTGTTTAATCTTTTGAAATACTCAGATTTTTCAAATGTAGGTCTGTCAAAAAGGTAATTTCTCCAGGTTGGAGCAAAAAGTATTAATTTTTTAGAAGCACCCAGTTTAAGGTTGTCGAATCTCGGAAGGCCCAATGCCTGAACAACTTCTGGCTCGTAATTGTAGTTGTCTCCAAGTATTGATTCCCGTTCGTAGTCTGATGATGTCAGGAAAAGATGCAGATTCTGGGAAGCCTTTCTAAACCAGCTTGAAAGATCATCCTTGATGACCCCATGCTGCAGGAAACATTTCTCCAATGTCAGAAACCCGTTGAAGTAGGGAATTTTTGGATTGAAAAACGGATTCAACCAGCTGTGATTTACATGTGAGGAAATCATCTTTTCTGCAAACATGTAGAGGAATCTGTTTTTGAAAGATTTTAAGGCAACGACATTCCCGTCAATCTTTTTCATCTCATCAAAGTCTTCACAGTCTTTGCTTATCACAAAATATTTTTCAATGTTGTCTTCCTGATTGACTGCATAGGTAAAAAGATGCTTTGCATTATCGTCTGCAACATCAACACGGTCCTGGAAAAGCCATATTCTCTTATTTCTCATGAAAGGATACATGAATAGATATATCAGATGATAGAATATTCCTGATAACATCAAGGAGTTATGGTCCTTGATCATTTTAAGAATGGAAATCGTTTCAAGTTTAAGTGATTTTACAAATGAATATGGCTGCAGGTAAAACGATTCGTCCTTTTTACTGTAGATTACCATTTGATTGTTTTTTATTAGATAATTACACACTTTTGAAAGGCCCGCATCATAGTTCTGGAATTGGACAGGATTGTGCATTTCAGCATGTTTTCCATCCTCATCATAGATGAGCTTAAAGTAAATCCTTGAAACCTCGTCAGTTGCAATCGGAATTTTAAAATCAACGCTGTAGTCAAATTTCCAGCTGAATCCTATACTTTCCACAGGAAATCTCATTGATGTGGGATAAGCAAAGAATTTTCCATCAAAAATCTCTTTTGAACCGTCAGGATATACCTTGACGGCTTCCATACGGAAATATCTATAGTCACAGCTGCTTGTAAAATAAGTCGAAAGGTTAAGGCTGCCGTTTATTATCTCCACTATATCGAAAATCAGCAGTTCGCTGTGTATGGCATTTATGGTATAGTCCTTTGACTTTAAAAAAACTTTATTCTGGTCTACTTCAATGTGAAACTCGTCGTTTTTCAGGTATATCAAAAATGACTTTACCGTTTCGGGAATGAAGTTGTGATTTAGAATTATTTCATCATCAATGAAAGCCAATACGTCCTTAAGTGATTTTCTAAATTCTTCATATTCCCTTTTATTCAACACACCTGATGTTGGAATTTCATAATAGAACTGCATATCATATGCAATGACATATTTGATAAAATCAGGCACATATCCATTTCTTTTAATGGAATAATCGATTAGCTTTTTATAAAAATTATTGACTTTTAAGGTGAAGTATTCCTTTTTTGATTTTATTGTATCAAGAATAGCTGTTTTATCAGGTCTTAACCTATAATAATATTCAGTATTTTTCAGCAATGCAAATTTTACCTCATCAAGCAAGACCTCATTTATTAAAAGAGCGCCTTCACACACCATCAGTTTTTCATCAAATGTCCTGTTATCCAACAGCTTCCTTTTAATAAAGCAGGAGGAAATGTCCAATTGGGGATAATCAAAACTCTCATATACATTGACTGTTCTGTTTTTATCAAATTTTTTATGAAGTAAATGCTGTTCCTCTGAACCAATATAGGTCAGAGGTATTGAGACTATACCTATTTCCTCATTTTTATCAAAAAAAGCCAAAACATTTTCCAGCGCATCAGATTTCAATTTATCATCACTGTCTAAAAAATTAACATACTCACCGGCAGCATATTTTAAACCTTCATTACGTGCCAAGGAAGGTCCGCCATTACCCTTTGAGATTAAGATGATATTATCCGGATAAGATTTCATATATTCCAGTGCAATTCTTGCGGATTCGTCACTGGAACCGTCATCCACTAAAATTAACTGAATATTGTCTTTAAAATCAAGTGTCTGATTGATAACAGATTCAATGCAATCTGCGATATAAATTTCTGTATTATAAAAAGCGGTGACTATTGAAAACTTAAAATTCTTATCCATAACAATCATTTGTAAATAACACTAAAAAAATCAAAAAAAGCACGAAGATTCGTGCTTGAAAACGATTATTAATATCCGTCATCAATGACTAAATTGGATACGTCCTTTGATTCTTTTAAAAACATTGTTCCATTGAATGTGGAATGAACTGTATAATTCCCATTTTGATATGCTTCTAATTGAACACTGGCCATACCGTTTTGATCAGTGGTAACAGAATATTTATTTGCCCAACCGGAATCATCCAATATCTTAATATCGATATTTTGGTCCGGATAAACGTTTCTGTATTCATCCTTTAGCACAATCTCAACATAATCCCCGTTTTTTAATGTAGAATTGCTTAAACATTCTATTCGGGTATTATGGGTATTTGCTGAAACATATGCAAATGCTCCAATAGCTATTATTAAAATAATAACAACCAGGATTATGATCTTATTGTTTTTCATATTATTCCCTCTCTAAATCAATCACTATGAATGAGCATTGTATCAATTTCTATTGTTTTTAGAACTTTTTCAGCAACACTTCCTATTATAAACTTGTGAAGGCCGCTTTTACCAGATGAAGAAATTATAACCAAATCAATATTTTCTCTTTCAGCAACTTCAACTATCTTTTCTGCTGGAAATCCTACTTCCACCATTCCTTTAACGTTTATATCATCCGGAAACTTTTCCACCATGACCTTAACATTGTTTTCCGCTTCCTTAAGTAGTCTTTTGTTTATATTTCTTACGCGTGTTCTGGATTGAAAAGCAGATGAAGTAATCTTACCAGCAACAGACAGTACAATTACTTCCCCGTCATCAGCTAATAATTTAGTTGCCCTGTCAACTTCACTATTGGCATATGTTGAACCATCAGTAGGTAATAAAATTTTTTTATACATAATCCACCTAATATTATTTTCTTTTTAATAGTTTATATCTTTAATGAATTATTTGCAGTTGTTTTCACCATTATTTACATATTACTGAACAGGATTTCATTTTGAAAATATTATTCATCATTATAAATCCATTCATATACTCTTTTTCTGTTATTCTTATCGTCAGGATGTTTGAAAAATGTATCAACTCTTCGGATATATTCCTCTTCCATATCACAGCCGTCATCGATATAATTGATAATCTTGTCCATCAAATCATCCTCTTTTTCAATGACTGCACCGAAACCTAAAGTTTCAAAATCAAAGTATCCCTTATGATAGTGATACTCATCAGCATACTGGTAATAGATTACAGGCTTTTTGAGATAAGCAAAATCAAATGCAACTGTTGAATAGTCAGTGATTAAAACGGCACACTTGTTGAACAGTTCCTGATAGGATTCATCCATTGAAATAACCACATTGTCGTTGCCTGTTTCAAAATATTCAGCATAAGGATACATTTCCGGATGCAATTTGAAAACTAACTTGTAGCCTGTTTCGTCAAATTTCTTGTTAAGTCTTTCGTTGACCAGAATATTTCTGAGCTTATGATAGTATTCTGAGTTGATTAGGGATTCCTCACCTTTGATGTATGATCTCCATGTAGGGATTAACAGTATCTCCTTTTGCACATTGTCATTGGATAATGTGTCATGTCTTGGAAGACCCAAAGCAGGAACCCTGTGAGGTTCGAAATTGTAATTGTGATTGAAGGCAATTGAATTTCTCTCCAAATCAGCACTTGTCAAAAACATCGCCAGATATCTCATAGCCTTGTTTAGCCTGTCGGATAAGTCCCCTTCAATTACACCGTGCTGAAGGAAATACTTATCTGAGCTGGAAAGTCCGCAGTATAATTTCTTGTTTCTATATGCAAGAGGGTTTGCGTATTTGTCAATGATGTGACTAACGATAATCTTTTCGGCATAAAGATAATAGATTTTGTTCTTGAGTGTCTTGAAACCTATAACGTTCTTGCTGATTTCTTTCATGGCTTTGAAATCAGGAACATCCTTTTCGACAACGAAATATTTCTCAATTCCGTCATCCTGCTCAATTGCATATTTAAACAGATGTTTAGCATTATCATCAGCATAAGCCGGACGGTCACTAAATAGCCAGATTCTTCTGTTTCTCATAAACGGATAGGCAAGAAGATAAAGCACCCTGATAAATATGCTGTAAAGGAATTGAGGGCGTCTGGATGTTAACAGTATCTTTTTAATAGAACTGAATTCAAACCTCAGCATTTTCTTTACTGAAAACGGAACGATTCTTAAGACATTGTTTTGGTGAAGAACCATCTTGGAATCTTTTATATAATAATGACTGAACGCTGAGAGATTACAGTAGGTCACAAAGGAAAAGTCCGGATAGAATGAAAAGGACTTATTTCCTTCCCTATAGTTCAGTTTGATTTTAATGTCACAGTTCTCATCTTCGCCAACTGGAATTTTAATGTCAAAATTATAATAGAAAACCCAAGGAATGCTTAAAAATTTAATATTTGGTCTGTATGTGGCATAATCATTGTATATGCCATCATATACTGATTTTTCATTCTTGTCATTTGTTTTGATTGCTTCAATGGAGACAAACTTATTGTCACAGTAGCTCTTTACAAATGCCGCAATATTTAAGAATCCCTGTTTTTTCTCCACATAATCAAAGTAAATATAACCGCTTGTTGATTTGCTTAACAGATAATCATCAGCTTTAATTAAAAGTTCGCCATCCTCAACTTCCATATGGAATTTGCCTTTTTTCAGATATATGAGAAATCTTCTTTTAGGATTTCCGATTTTCGGGGTAGCAGCAATCGCTTCATCATCAAGGCGATTTAAAACATTCCTTAATGATTTGATAAATGCATTGTCATCAGCATCATAGATATCTGAAAGATCACTGACAAGACCGTGTTCTGCAATTTCAAATGTTATTAGATGCTGTATAAATTGAGGAATCTTGCCGTACTTTTCAATGGCATAGTCTATCAGATTAATGCAGTATACATCGGCAAAGTTCTCCAAAGACTCTTTTTTTAGAGGATGCTCATCTAAATCAACAGGAATCTGTTCTGAAGGTTCAATATAATAATGAATGGTATTTTTATCTAATAATATGTATTTAGGACTGTCAATTAATATTTTATTTATGAAAAATGATTCCTTTTTAAAAAGTAAGCTGTCATCAAATCTATACTTTTTAGCAGTTTCTGACCTGATGAATGAAGAATTCAGGTATGGATTGAAAAATTCCGGTGTTTCAAACAAATCTACAACTTCTTCTCCGCCTTTTGTAAACTTATAATTTAGCTTATGCCTTCTTTCACGTTCTAATGTTAAATTTGGAATTGCAATAACATCAACATCTGAATGTTTTGAGAATGATGAATAAATATTTTTAAGCGCATCATCGGACAATTTATCGGATATATCAAAGAAATTAACATATTCCCCTTGAATATGATCAAAAGCATCGTTTATAGATAGATTTTCCCCATCCAATATTACAATATTTTCAGGATACTCCTTGCGATAACCATGGCAAATTTCCAATGAGCTATCACTGCAATTGTTATTAATAAAAATTAACTGAATATTCTCTTCAAAATCAATTGTCTGATTTAAAATTGCTTTAATTGAATTATCAATTATTCTTTCGACATCATCTATTAATGTAACAATTGAAAATTTAAAATTTTTCACTAAATCACCATTTATTATTATCATTATAAGATATCAATTTTTAATTTTATATAGTTATCTAAAATACAAGCATTCACTTAAAAATAAGATTGCTTGCTATTTGATTATTTAAAGTCCATTTGTTTAATAAATATGAAAAATCTTTGATTAAACTTCTTTTCAAGTAATAATTCCCTTAAAATACGACAATATTTTATCTCTTGCCACTAATTTTTCTCAACATCTTTGTTATTTTCCATCTCTGGTTGAAGTTCTGAAAGCCTCATTTTCATCTTTCAATGCCTGATTTTTATCTTTTAATGCAATATCTCTTGTTTTAATGGCCTCATATTCACTTTACGGAGATATAGTTTTTTTAAGGAACTGTATTGATTCTGCAGCCAACATGGCTCTCCTTTAAGGCATTATACTTGAATAACAAGAGAATTAATGATTTTTAATGAAATCGTAGCATCTTTTGGAATTCATATCATCATGGTATTTAAAGAAATCATCCACCCTGTCTGCATATTTCTTCTCGAGACTGCAGTCGTTTTCAATGTAATGAATGATTTTATTTACCAAATCCTCTTCATTGTAGATAATGTCTCCAAAACCCATTTCCTCATAACTGAAATAGCTTTCCTCATAATGGAAGTCATTTCCATACTGATAATAGATTAAAGGCTTTTTGAGGTATGCAAAATCAAAAGCGACTGACGAATAGTCGGTAACCATTATTGAAGATTCATTGAATATTTCCTGATATTTCTTTGACGGGATGAATTTAACATAATCATTTCTGTCAAAAAACTCGATGTATTTCAATAATTCCGGATGAGGCTTGAAAAGTATCTCAAATCCGTTTTCTTGAGCAAAATCAATCAGTCTTTTGTTATTTATAAGGGAATTGAAATGTTTGAAATACTCTGATTTGATGAAAGCGTCCTTATCGGTTAGATCTCTTCTCCATGTAGGCATGATGACAATCTGCTTTTTAACATTGTCATTATTCAAATTATCAAACCTTGGAAAACCAAGTGTCTGAATAGTATTTTCATCAAAATTGTATTTATCTGTCTTAAATGACTCTGATTCGGATTCGGCACATGTTACAATCAGTTTAGGATTTCTGTCATATTTCTGAAGCCATGATGAAATGTCATGAAGAGTGATTCCATGCTGCAGGAAATAGAAATCCAGATTGGACACGCCAGCCATCAGAGGATAATTCTTATTTAAAAAGGGATTCAAATCAAACTCTGAACCCTGTGATGAGATCAGTTTTGAAGCGAACATATAGTAAAATCTGTGCTTTACAGAATCAGCATCAAGGATATTTTTGGAAAAAAGCTTTTTTAACCTGGTAAAATCATCTGAAGCGTTATGTATTGCAAAAAACTTCCTGATACCGTCATCCTGGCCTACTGCATATTTAAAAAAATGCTCTGCATTATCGTCAGCCATTGTCTTTCTGTCAATTACAATCCAGATCTGCTTGCTTTTCATAAATACGTATAAAATCAGATAAACCAGCCTGAATATAACCGCATGCATAAAAAAAGAAGGGTGATTTTTTATGATTTTAAAAAGATTCCTCAACTCAAGCTTAAACATTTTAGAATATGAATAGTCCACCACATTGAATGAACCGTCATAAAATACGATTTTATCCTCCTTAACATAATATGTACTATACTCAGAAATGTTAGAAAATTTCCTGAATCTAATGGGATATTCATTGCCCTGTGATTTAATCTCAATTTTGATAGCCTTTTCACCAACAGGCACTTTAAAATCAAAATTAAAGATGTCTTCACCCTTTCTTGAGGGATAATCGAAAACTTTGGGCGTGATTTTTTCACCGTTGCAGAAAATCACAACACCTGATTTAGAATTAGAACAGTGAAGATAACCTGAAATATTTAATACGTTATCCCTTAAAGTGATAAAATCAATGTTGATCTTATTGAATGAATCTTTTGAA
>OMSA01000154.1 GCA_900313645.1 uncultured Methanobrevibacter sp. | reverse complement strand
GCTTCAATAATTGATGATGAAGGATATAATATCCAACCTGTAGGTCTTGCTTCAATGTTTCAGATTTATTTCAACCCTCAGCCGGTTTACAATTATGCTGACGCACAGCAATCTGACAGAAAACAATTCTTAAGATACTTTAAAACATTACTGAAAGAAGGAGTATTTATTCCACCTTCACAATTTGAATGTAATTTTATTTCAAATGCTCATAGTATGGAAGACTTACAAAAGACTTCTGATGCAATTGAATTGGCATTAAAGGAAGCATTTAGAAAAAGAAGAAGGTAATACAATGGATATTGATTGGAAAGAAATTATTACATATGTTGTTATTCTCATAATTGTTTTAATTGCAGCCCAACATTTGAATGTGGTTGTTTCAGGCAGTATGGAACCTGCATTCTACAGAGGAGATATAGTCTTGATTGAAAAGGCTGATTTCTTCGGCATTCATGAATTCAACCCTGAAGACGTCCAAATCGGCGACGTTGTTGTATATGATGCGGCATGGTATGACCAGCCGGTTATTCACAGGATTATAAATATTACAGATATTAACGGAACTACGATGTATGTTATTAAGGGGGATAATAATGACCGCCCGGACCCATATTACGTTAAAGCAGATCAGATTCAAGAGAAGGTTGTAACTTGGGGCGATAATTTAGTTGTAATTCCGAAAATCGGTTATCTTTCCCTCTGGTTAAGAGGTTTATGATTATTATTTAGGTGAGTTAATGTATTTTGAAATTGAAAAACAGGCTATTGATGCCATTAACAAGGCATTAGATCAGTACGATGAAGAAATTGATAGAAATTTTAAGTTGGAATTTCCTCCTAATCCTGATTTGGGGGATCTTGCAAGTACCATTGCTTTTGCACTGACCAAAAAGTTAAAGACTTCACCTCCTGAAGTCGCAAAAGAACTGGTCGAAAAGATTGAAGTTCCTGAAATATTTTCTAAAGTTCAGAACTTTGGACCTTATGTTAATTTCTTTATTGACTATGACAAATTCTCAAAGTTATTGTTGCAGAAAGTTGACGACAGCTACGGTCAGCTTCCAGAGTATGATGAAAAAATCGTCTTGGAACACACTTCCGCTAATCCGAACGGTCCTTTACATATCGGACATATCAGAAACTCCATTTTTGGAGATTCCCTTTCAAGACTTCTGAAATTGGCAGGAAGAGATGTCATCACCCAGTATTATGTTAATGATATGGGAAGACAAATCGCAATTATCGTTTGCGGTATAACCGAGCTCGGCTTGAACATAGACGACTATGAGGGAGACAAGCTCGACCATAAAATAGGCAAGTTATATTTTGATGCAAACAAGGCAGTCGAAGAAGATGAAAATTTAGCAAGTAAGGTAGATGAATTAATTCAAAAATATGAGCAAGGAAGCGACGATGAATTAAATGCAATCTTCGAGAATGTAGTTTCAAGTTGTATTTCTGGAATGAAGCAGACACTTCAAAGAATGAATATAAAGCATGATGATTTTGTATGGGAAGGTAAGTTTGTCAGAAGCGGTGAAGTCGATGACCTTGTAACCTATATCCAAAGGGAAGGATTCACCCGTGAGGATGACGTACTCTACATTGACCTTACAGACTTCAACATAGACAAGGAATTTGTCTTGCGCCGTTCAAATGGTACATCCCTTTATTCCACTCGTGATTTAGCATATCACAGATATAAAGCTACTTTAGGTGACACAGTACTTGATATTTTAGGTTCAGACCACAAATTGGCTGCAAAACAAATCAAAGTAATCTTTGAAGAAATATTCAGACAGACCCCTCCTGAAGTGATATTCTATGAATTCATTACATTGCCTGAAGGGTCAATGTCAACAAGAAGAGGCAAATTTGTATCTGTTGATGAACTGATTGATGAAGCTGTTTCAAGAGCAACTGATGAAATAAAATCAAGAAATCCTGATTTAAGTGATGAAGAGATTGCACCGATGGCTGAAGAAATAGGTGTTGGAGCTATCAGATTCTTCATTGCCAAATTGTCTCCGGAAAAACACTTGACCTTCAAATGGGACGAAGCGTTGAGCTTTGAAAGAGGCTGTGCATCTATCCAATACGCACACGCAAGGGCATGCAAATTGCTTGCAAAATCAGGTAAAGACATCAGCTCCTTAACAGTCAGTGACGAATGGAGTCCAAATGAAGCTGAACAGGATTTAGTAAGACAAATCGCTAAATTCCCTCAGGTTGTTGAGGACTGTGCAAATAAACAAAGGGTGCACAACATAACCCAGTATGCACAGGATTTAGCCAGTTCATTTAACAAATTCTACAAATCAGAACAAGTTATCGGTTCAGATTTAGAGGATACAAGATTGATTTTAGTCGATAGGGCTAAAATAACAATAAAAAACGCTTTAGATATTTTAGGTGTTACTGCACCTGAAAAAATGTAGATGAGTAAAATTAACTCATCTTTAATTTCTTTTTTTTTTCTAGGCAGAGGTTCAGGAGCTTCCATATCAGGATAACCGAGAACTACGTGGCCGATTCCTTCGTAGGTTTCAGGAATTCCCCATTCTTTTAGCAGTTCTTTTCCTTTTTCGCTTTGAAATTCATCATATGCCCTGTGAATCCAGCAGGATCCGACTCCCACTGCATGCGCCGCATTAACAAGAACTGTCAACACGCTTGAGCCGTCTTCCTTCCAGGTTGGAACTTCGCCGTCAGCCAGAACAATAAGCAATGTTTTTGCACCGTAGAAAGGATCCAAATCATCCGGAACTTCAACCGGGAAAAATGTTCTGTTCCATGCTGAAAGTTCTTTTATTGTTTCTGGGTTTTGTATTACAACAATTTTTGGTGATTGCATTCCCCTTGCGGTTGGCGCGTAGGTTCCTGTCTCTAGGATTGTTTTTAAATCTTCATCTGAGATTTGTTCGTCTTTGAATTTTCTGATACTTCTTCTTGACTTTAAGTTTTCGATAGTTTCGTTCAAACTAAAACCTCACAGATTTTTAATAATGTGTTTTTAAGGTTATCATATTCTTCTTTTGTTAAACATTCTTTTATCTTCACGTCCCACTTTTCGTCATAATCCATTACTTTTTCAGCAATCTTCCCCCCTTTTGAGGTAACCTTTATCATCTTTGTCCTTTTTTCAGGAATCCTTTCAATCAGACCTTTTTCTTCAAGCTTTTTAAGGTTTCTTGTTATTGTACTTTCGTTAAGGTTGTAGTATTTTGCCAACTGTTCCTGGATTATTCCTTCGTTTTTATATATTGTAACCAGCATAGGCTGAAGGCCATAGCTTAGATTTTCCTTTTTTACCTTTTCATTCAGGTATTTTGCGTGTTCCCTGTGAAGAATTGAAATTAGAGGAGGTGTTGTTATGCTTTCATCAAACTGCATTTTCACGACCTCTAATTAGTTTGTTGATGTATAATTCGATACATGCGTAACATATAAGTGATCCTATTCCTCCTCCAAGAAGCATTCCGCAGTATATTCCGAATTCGCCCATGTGGAATGTGAATCCTAATAGATATGCGAAAATCAGCACAAGTATGAATTCCCTGAATGTTGTAAGTAAAAAGGAGATTGTTCCTTTTCCGACTCCCTGGAATACGTTACCAGCACTTGCTCCAAACGGCACATAAAGAATGAACAGACTCATTATCTGCAGGAAGCTTGCGATAAGTGGTGCCAGCTCTGCGCTGCTTTCTGAATAGGAGAATATGTATGCGATTTGATTTGAGAATACGATTAGAATTATGCAGACTATAATTGAAGCTATTAACGCCACTTTAACGGCATATCTTGCAACCACTCTTAAGTTCTCATATTTTCTTGCTCCAAATGCCACACCGGCCACTGATATTGCAGCTGTTCCGACTCCAATTGCCGGAAGCATTCCGATGTTTACTATTCTCCAGCCGGCGGTATAAACGGCCACCGCTATAGGTCCTGATACGATTGTAAGCATGAAATTTACAAATATTGTTAAAACTGACAGTACCAGCTGTTCTAAACTAGCAGGAATACCCACAACTAAAATGTCCTTATACATTGTCAGGTCATTATGGAAGTTTTTGAAATTGTATGAGAGGTAAGTGTCCTTTTTGACAAAAATCCAGTAGAACATAAGAAGCAGACTTATGAAAGGTCCGATAGCTGTTGCCCATGCCGCT
>OMSA01000179.1 GCA_900313645.1 uncultured Methanobrevibacter sp. | reverse complement strand
TATTCGATTAAATTATTGTTGGTTTCGATTTTTTCAACTACTTTTTGACCTTCATCAGCCATATCACTGAACATGTCAATTGTTTCTTTCATTTGAGGCAATGCCTGAATTTTATAGTTGCTTACATCTTCAATTGCCTGTAATGCTTCCGCAAATGCAGCTTTTAACACGTCAGGTGAAATCATGGTCTCTGCACTGTGTTTTTGGATTTCACTGCCTTGTTCTTTAAGCATGTGTGAAGTTGTTTCAATGATATTTTCAGTAGTCTGATTTAAAAGGTTAATCTTATCCATAACAATTTTCTGGTCATAGAGTGCACTTGCAACCATAACACCTGTTCTTAGGGCTGAAACGGTTACGTTTTTAGCACGGAATACTCCTCTAATCAATTCCTTATTGTTACGTCTGATTACATTAAGTGACACGATTCCTTGCTGGTTTACAACAATCATCTGCTGCATATCCATGATTCTTTGCCTTAACGGGAACAGGATTTCCTCTTTGACAAATGTGATTTTATCAGGGCTGACTCCTTCGACTTCGGCATTCTGGATTTGCGCTTCGATTGATGCATCCATCTGTTTACCAAGTTCAATGTCTGCTAGAAGTTTATTTGTGACTTCTCTTAAGTAATTTTCTTCATTTAAAAGAGTTGTATTGTCGTTTTGCAATACTTTACTGCTTTTATCAAGTGATTCTACAATATCAGAAATTGCAGTTTCAGCCTTTTCATATTTTGCAAAGTATTTTCTAACAGGATTCATCAGATTTCCGATAACGCCTTTTTTAGTGAAATCGACCTTACTTGGATCTAAATCTTTCATCTGTTTATTTAATTCCATCAATTGCTCACTAATATTATCTGCATCTTTTCCGCCTTTGGTTAAATCAACAAATCTGGTTGATAGCATTTCATTGTGAGAAGCTGATTTTGACATTTCAGCCAAACCAAAATTGTCCAAAGGTTTTAAGATTTGTTCACGAGCATTTGGATTATCTAAATCAGCATCGAATATAGCAGTAGCGTTGTCATCTGCCTGATTTTTAATATTAGAATTTTCTAATTTTTCTTTTTCAACATTCAAAGATGTTTCTACATCCTGTTTAATTTCATCTACATTCAATGAAAATTCAGCCATTTTATCACCATAAATTAATAAATAATTTTATCTTAATAAATTTATTCTTTATTTTAATTAAATATCTATATAAAATTAAATGTTTTTAAATATTTGTATTTAACTTGTTACTAATCAAATTCCTTTTCAAGCAAAATTGTAACCGGCCCATTATTCAATAAGCTGACTTTCATAAATGCTCCAAACTCGCCGGTTTCAACATCAATCAGTTCGCTGCACTTTTGTGTAAAATAATCAAATAATTCTGTAGCCTTATCGGGAGCCAATGCCTTGTGAAATGATGGCCTGTTCTTTTTGGTGTGGGCATATAAAGTGAATTGGGGAACCAATAAAACCTTTCCTCCAATATCTTTTACGGACTTGTTCATCCTGCCGTTTTCATCTTCAAAAATTCGAAGTTTTGCAAGTTTTCCGGCCAGATAATCAGCTTCACGCTCGGTATCATTTTCACCGAAACCTACAAGAACCATTAAACCTTCCCCAATCTGGCCAATGATTTTTTCATCCACTTCAACGCTAGCTGATGTGACTCTTTGAACAACCAATTTCATTGCAAAATCTCCTAATCTCTTTTGATATGCGAACTATAAATCTAAAATTTCAAGGACTTCATCAGTGGCTTCTCTAACAGTTTTGGCCGCTTTTAAAAACTCTTTTTTCTCAATATCATTCATATGAATTGAGACAATCATGGCAACTCCATGTTTGGTAATAACTGCAGGAACGCCCAGTGAGACGCCATCAACCATTCCGATTTCCCCTTCAAGATAGCTGCTTACAGTCAATACTCTGTGAGTATCTGTAATCATGGTGGAAATCAGGTTGGATATTGCATATGCAGGACCATATTCTGTAGCACCTTTTTTAGAA
>OMSA01000070.1 GCA_900313645.1 uncultured Methanobrevibacter sp. | reverse complement strand
AATATCTGAAATATCTGACAAATTAAATTCTTCCTCTTCATCCAAGTACACTTTTAATAAATCGTTGCTTTGAGGAAATGTATAGCAATCACCGACCCCGTTTCCCCACCTTTCCTTTATCTGAGAAACTGATTTTGTCCACCTTTTGATGGAATTGTTTGCAGAGCAAATTGATGATATTACACATTCGAAAGGATCAGGCGCCAAAAATAGTCTTAAACCTCTGCAGAACTTTGACATGCCCTCCAATTCAGCATGGCTGTCAAGATATCTGTAAAACTTGTCCAAATCAAAGTCCAAATCAAAAATATATTTAAGTCTGGAGATGGCATTTTCATCTTCAAGATTGAAATCAAGATAATCTCCTGACTGTCTTACCTTAAAAATAGCTGGCTTTCCGTCAACTGAAACCGCACTGGAATCTAAATTGATTGGAGATTTTATAATCATAAACGAACCGCAACATTATTTTCTTTTAAGTACTGTTTGACTGTACCGATTGAATACTGGTTAAAGTGGAAAATGCTTGCTGCAAGAGCCGCTGAAACATCGGTTTTTTCAAAAACCTCAAGGATATGTTTTGGTTCGCCAACTCCTCCACTTGCAATTACAGGAATGTCAACGGCATCATTAATTGCCTTGTTCAGCTCAATATCATAACCGTTCTGGGTTCCGTCACCGTCCATACTGGTAAGCAACACCTCACCGGCTCCGCGCTCCTGACATTCGACAGCCCACTTGATGGCATCGATGCCTGTAAATTCGCGTCCGCCGTAAATGCTTGTATCAAACCAGCAGTAGCCCTTATCGGTTTCAATGACTGTCTTGTCCTTTGCATCATCAGGATGTGAGACGTATCTTCTTTTTGCATCAATTCCGATAACGACGGCCTGTGAGCCGACAACCTTTGAAGCCTCGGTTAAAAGTTCAGGGTTTTTTATGGCGGCGGTGTTTGTAGAACACTTGTCCGCTCCTGCCTTAAGCATGTTAATGTAATCGTCAACCTTTCTTATTCCCCCACCAACACAAATCGGCATAAAAACGTTCTCGGTAAGTCTGTCAATGACATCCGCCATGGTTGCTCTGCGCTCATGTGAAGCGGTAATGTCCAAAACTACAACTTCATCTGCACCCTCTTCATAATAGCGTGTGGCAAGATCTACGGGATTGCCGGCATATTTGATTTCCTTAAATTCAACACCTTTAACAACACGGCCTTCCGGAACCTGCAAGTCACAATCCAGACAAGGAATAATTCTTTTAGTCAACATGGTAATCTAAATAAAAAAAAGTAGAGTAATGTTTTGATATCCTTAAGCGGAATATCTTAAAACAAAACATAAAATAGCTACGATAACGGTAGCGACAATAACGTGTTCAGGTGAAAGTTTTGGACCTAAACTTTCTTCATCAAAGTATCTTACTAAACCTGCACCAGTTTGAGGCATAGAAATCTTATTATCTTTTTTTGCCATAATTTATCTCCTAAAATTTATTCATAAAAAATAACTGAATATAATTATTTTCCTTATAGTATATAAAAATAATGTAAAATCCAAAAATGCAAGTATTTTTTACATTTCGCAATTAAATTTTTTCTTTTTTAATAACCTTAATATCGCTTATTCTTGTATCAGGATATTGTCCGTCATCATCTTTTTCAACAGCCTTGACCATATCCCACACTGTTAAAAGCGCGACGCTAACACCAGTGATTGCTTCCATTTCAACACCGGTTTTGCCTAAAGTGTTGACAGAACATGTTGCAATGATTTCAGTGCTTTTGACCTCAAAGTCCAGTTCGATTCCGGTCAAAGCCAGCGGATGGCATAAAGGTATTATTGAAGAAGTGTTTTTGACGGCCTGGATTCCGGCAATCTGAGCGGTAGTCAGTACATTTCCCTTCTTAATCTCCTCATTTTGAATCATTTCAATGGTATGGGAGTCAAGAAATATGCTTCCCTGTGCTATCGCCCTTCTTTTTTGATCCGGTTTTTCGCCGACTTCCACCATGTGTACTCCACTGTCTGTTAGATGTGTAAACTCTTCTGCCATATTATCACTTCTCACTTACTTCAATTACGTCCAACTGCTCACATACCGCATCTACGCCTAAAATTTCTGAAACGTTCGGCTGACTTCTGCCATCATCTCCGGATATCAACTCCTTGATGTAAAGTCCCCCTTCAGTTTTAATCTGCATGCTGAATGTCAAATCGTCGATTATTTCATAAGACAAATCAATAACGTGCTTTATACGGACCATATCGGTTCTTCTTCTAAGCACTCTAATTGGAGTCTGCTGATGGATTTCATTCAACTCAAGCAGTTTTTCAAGCTTGTCTGCATCATAGGCCTCCCCACATTTGACAATAGCATTGTACACCTTATAAGCGTCAGGTGAGGATTGCTTTATTTGCGCTTTTCTTGGCCTTTCGCATAATTTAAGATTATGATAGGCGGTTTTGCCCTTATTAATTTCATTGATTTCACTTTCAAGTTTGGCCAAATCCAGATTCCTGATTTTAGGTTCCTTAATTTCGAGAACAAACTGTCTTCCGGAACCGAGCATCAATACGTCAATGTCTTCCCTTCCTGCACCGTGGAATTTTGCCTCTTTTCCTTTGGTTAGCTTTAAAAAGTGTTCGGATATCAGCTCTTCAACGGATTCTGGGTATTGTTTTCCTGTGCCGTTGCATTCATCACAGCCCCTGCCTTTGCATTTGCTGCATGGCCATTTGGTCTGAGGTATTCCCCTCTGAAATTTATTGTATTTTCCTTCGATGTAAAGGGGATTGATTTGAATTCTAACCTTAGGATTATCTGTTAAGTCAATGTTAAATACAATGTCCTGCTTTTCGAATTCGGCATCCTTATCATACTTTTCCCAGATTCCAAGACCGATTAGGCGATTGACTTCCTTTTTTATGGTTTCAACGTTCAGGCTGAATTTTTCGCTTAGCTCCTCATCCCTTTTTTGAATGTCTTTTGGAATCTGTGAGCCGACAAGAAATGTGTTGAACTCAACTCCGAGCTGGTTTATCTTAGCATCAATTTTGTCATACAACTCATCGTCAAGTTTATGAAAAATATTATCGCATATTACGCAGTCCGCATCGTCCAGATTGATATCAAGTTCACTGCAGACCTTATCTGCCCTTTCAATGTTATTTGTGCCTTCAATTGTTTTTGACAATTTGCGTCCAAGACAATGTTTGCAGATTTTGCCGTCGCATTCATCAAGAATTTGTTTTGCTAGCTCATACATGTTATCTATTCATGAATTGTCCCATCATACGGTTCATGGCTCCTCCACCAAGACGTCCGCCACGTTTTCCAATTCCCTTCATTGTTTTTCTGGTGTTGTTGTAGTATTTAAGAAGCTCTCTTACTTCGCTTTCATCAACACCTGATCCGCGAGCTATTCTTCTGATTCTTGATTGTTTGATGATTTTAGGATTCAGCATTTCCTCTTCGGTCATTGAAGACATCATGACCTTGTATCCTTCAATCTTGTCCTCTGTCATTTTGGAAGCTTCTTTTGTGATTTTATTGCCCATTCCAGGAATCATGTTCAGGACCTGCTGCATAGGACCCATACTGTTCATCATTTCAAACTGGTTTTTCATATCCATCAGTGTGAATTTACCGGACATCATGTTTTTCATGGTCTTTTCGGCAACGTCCTCATCGATGTTTTCCTCTGCCTTTTCAATAAGGGACTTTATATCTCCCATTCCAAGCAGTCTGGATATGAATCTTTCAGGATCGAATAGTTCAAAGTCGTCTATTCTCTCACCGGTACCGATGAATTTGATTGGAGCTCCAGTCTCAGCAACCGCTGACATTGCATCAATTACAAGAATGGCCTCATTAGGATTGATGATGTTGTCCAGCTCGTCCATTTCAGCAATCAAATCGGATTCGTCCTTGTGTCTTCCTGCAGTATCGAAAATGATAACTTTCCTGTTTTTGAATTCCTTCAAACCTTTCTGAGCCAAATCAAGAGCGTCCTTGTTTTCAGGATCTCCATATAACGGAATGTCCATCTCTTCAGTAAGTTGCCTTAACTGCTCATAAGCTGCCGGCCTCCATGTGTCTGTACATACAACCGCCGGGTTGAAACCTTTCTTTTGAAGGTATCTGCATAATTTTCCGATTGTTGTGGTCTTACCTGAACCCTGCAAACCCAGGAACAGTATCTTGTATGGCCTGTCGTTGATGTCAAGGCCTGCCGCCTCACTGCCTAAAAGGTTTACCATCTCTTCATAAATAATGGTTATAACATGTTCCCTTGGAGTTATGCCTTTAGGAGGTTCTTCTTCAAGAGCTCTGCTTTCAATTTTTTTTGATAAATCTAAAACTAATTTAATGTTAACGTCTGATTGAATTAATGCACGTTGTATGTCTTTTAC
Source organism: uncultured Methanobrevibacter sp. (assembly GCA_900313645.1). Taxonomy (GTDB): domain Archaea; phylum Methanobacteriota; class Methanobacteria; order Methanobacteriales; family Methanobacteriaceae; genus Methanocatella. Next base: position 11,153 of record OMSA01000070.1, on the reverse strand, counting down.
AACTTCCTTGATTGTTTTTTTATCAATAACAGACATTCCTACTAATTTTTTCATCGTATTAGTAAGATTTTCTCCTAAGTTTCCGAGCATAATAATCACTTGTAATAATAATTTTTAAATTATATTAAAATATATTTATATTTATAAGTGTTTAATAATTTTTTTGTGTGAGAGACATGTTAGAAGAAGTAATCAAATCATTAGAAGCATCCCCAATTGTGAAAAAAGGTGACTATAACTATTTTGTCAATCCTATAAGTGATGGTGTTCCGGCAATGGACCCTTTAATGCTTAGAGAATTGTCTTTGGCTGTACATAAACACGCTGACTTAAACATTGATAAGATTGTGGCTGTTGAAGCTATGGGAATACATCTGGCAACTGCTCTATCCCTTGCAACCGACATTCCTTTTGTAGTGATTAGAAAAAGGCAATACGGATTGCCGGGTGAAACCGAAGTTTATCAGAAAACCGGATACGGCTCATCAAACCTTTATGTAAACGACCTTCATGAGGGCGAAAAGATCTTACTTATTGATGACGTTGTAAGTACCGGAGGAACCCTTGTCGCATTAATCAAAACACTTCAGGACATGGGTCTGGACCTTAAATCCGTAGTGACAATTATTGATAAGGGCAGCGGTAAGGAAATCGTTAAAGAGGAAACAGGCATAGATGTTTTATCAATTGTAAAATTGGACGTTATCGATGGAAAAGTAGTTATTGAAAGCACAATCGAAGATTAAAATGTCAATGTACGATATGGATTTGGAAAGGGTAATCCGTAAAATCAACTCAATCGATGCAAAGGCGGTTGGGCTTCAGTTTCCGGAAGGTCTGAAAATCCAGGCCACCAAAATAGCCAGAAAAATCGAGGAAGAAACCGATTCGATTGTCATAATATCCGGCGATCCCTGCTTTGGAGCATGTGATGTGAGTGACTGGAAGATGAAAGGTTCAGTTGACCTGATAGTGCATTACGGTCACACCCCACTTCCTTTGAAGTATGAAGTTCCTACACTCTTCATCGAAGCCTTTTCAAAAATTGACATTAAAAAAGACCTTGAAAAGAGTCTGGATTATCTGAAAGACTACTCAAGAATAGGTCTTGTCACAACAACTCAACATCTGCATCTTTTAAGTGAAATAAAGGATTTTCTTGAAGACAACAAAAAGGAAGTTGTTCTCGGCTCATCACAGTCCACAAGAAAGGGCCAGGTGCTTGGATGCAATTTCTCATCAATCAAGAATCTGGATGTTGAAATCTTTCTTTTTATAGGCAGCGGAAATTTCCATCCGTTAGGCATTAACCTGTTTACAAACACACCTGTTCTGGCGCTTGATCCATACAACTCTGAAATCAGAAGGATGGATGAATATGCCGACAGAATATTGAGAATTCGCTTTGCAAGAATCACAAAAGCAAAAAGCGCTGAAAAATGGGGAATTCTAGTATCTTCAAAAGAGGGCCAGTATCGTATGGCACTTGCAAAGGAAACAAAAAAGATGCTTGAGGAGCACAACATGGAAGCCTACATCATCCTGGTCGACAATGTAAATCCTGACGTGCTGCTGCCGTATATGGAATTGGATGCCTTTGTTGTAAGCGCATGTCCTAGAATAGCTATTGACGATTCGCAAATGTATAAAAAGCCACTAATAACACCACAAGAATTGGAGATTGTTTTAAACAAACGCGAGTGGGAAAATTATCAGCTGGATGAAATTCTCTTCCACGAGCGTTATCAGTGAATTTTTTTCCGACTGTATATAAATACTTTTAAATATTAACATCACTAATAATTATAATATTAAAGAAATTTTTTTAAAATCTTTATTTTGGTGATTATAAAATGGATATGAAAGAAGAACAAATTGTAATGCCTGGAGACAAACTAGGAATTATCGAGCAATATCTGCCAGGTGACGGTACTTATGATGACAATGGTGACATAAAATCAGCAGTACTTGGAAATGTTCAGATTAATCAAAAAATGAAGGTTATTTCTGTTGTGTCAGATGCAAAACCTGCTCTTTTAAAAGTTGGAGACATGGTTTACGGTCAGATAACTGACATCAAACCTCAAAGAGCAAACGTGAAAATCGAATGTATGAAAGACAATGGAAGACCATTAGCATTGCCTTATATGGGAGCTATCCACATCTCACAAGCTAAAAAAGATTATTTGGAAAAATTATCCGATGCCTTCAGAATAGGAGATATTATTCAGGCTAAAGTAGTTAAAATAACCGGGGATAATGTTGATTTAGGTACAGTAGATGATGAATGTGGAGTGCTAAAAGCTATGTGTACCCGCTGTAGAGATTTCATGCACACTACACAAAAAGATAATGAGCTTCAGTGCAATACATGTAATAAAAAAGAAAGACGTAAAATATCTAAAAACTACGTTAATGATTAATTAGGTTGATAAAATGGAAAATTTTGAAATTGTTGAAGATAAAACTTTAGAACTCACTTTTATTGTAAAAGATGAAAGTCACGGTATTTGTAATGCTTTAAGACACATCCTGATGCAAGATCCGGATGTCGAATATGCTGTTTACAATATTGACCACCCTCTTACCGGCAAACCTGAAATGACTATAAAAACAAAAAGAGGAAAAAGGCCAAGAAACGTATTGATAAAAGCGGCAGAGGAATTACAAAAGGAAAGTTCCGAATTTAAAAAACTTATTGATGAAGCTTTATAGCTTCAACTTTTATTTTAATGTGGTTTAATGGCAAATCATAAAAATCCTTCATTAACAACAGATATCTTTATTCATGACAATAATTCAAATTTTATTTTAATTAAACGAAAAAATGATCCGTTTAAAGACTGTTGGGCCTTGCCGGGTGGATTTGTTGAATATGGTGAATGTGTAGAAACGGCTGCAATACGAGAAGCAAAAGAGGAAACCAGCATAGACGTCGAACTTGAAGATTTGATTGGTGTTTATTCAAAACCCGATAGGGATCCTAGAGGACACACAGTCACTGTTGCATATACCGCACATGGCGATTTGAACTCCAGAAGAGCCGACAGTGATGCGAAAGATATTGGAATTTTTTCAAAAGATGAACTAAACGAAATCAAAATTGCCTTTGACCATGAGAAAATAATTAACGATTGCTTATCTAACGTTGAAAAATCGGTTTAAAAGTATAATATTTAAATATTCATAACTTATAAATAAGTATTAAAAGGGAGGAAATGAGATGGAATTTTGTCCTGACTGTGGAGCAATGTTGCTTCCGAAAGATGGAAAGTTGGAATGTGGTTGCGGATACAAAAAAGACTTGGCAAGCAACAACGAATATGAGCTTTCCAGAGAAATTAAAGCTGAAGAAAACGTTAAAATGCTTGGGGAAGATGTAGACGTTGGTCCAGTTACAAATGAAACCTGTCCTGAATGCGGACATGATAAAGCTATTTATAAAATGTTACAAACCCGTAGTGCTGATGAAGCACCTACACGTATTTTCACATGTACTAAATGTAAACATACTTGGAGAGCATATGATTAAGAGGTTTTCTCATGAAGGATTCTAAAGAAAAAGAGCATAGAATTTCTAATTTGAAAAATATGATTAACAATGTCAAAGAAGATAATGATGAAAAAGCTTTAGAGTATGATGACATTGAAGAGGATAGTGAATTGATTGACTATCTAAATGAAGAGACTATTAATTACGATGAATTGGAAATTGACGACGAATTCATTTACCGTCCGGGCGATGAAGACGTCGAAGCCATTAATTTAGAAGAAAATCCTATCGATGAAAACTTTTTAATAAAAACTCCCGATGAAACTGAAAATAACAAATTAAATGATATTGACGAACTCAACGACGACATTATGGGAGATATAAGTGAAAACTTTGATAATGTAGTCAATGCAAAAATTCGCGGAATGCCTATTTTAGCAATTGTAAGTACTGTTTTAGGTGTTATCCTGTTGATTATTTCTGTATTTATCTTCCAATCACGTAGTGACAGAGTTATTGATAACGTTGTTGCCGGTGAATCAAGTTTTATGTTCGTAATCTTTTTGATATTTGGAGTATTGTTTATACTTTTCGGAATCTACAAACTGTTCAATATAGACAATCCTCTGAAGGGAATTACCAGTAGCATAGACTCCATTGGCGATGACGATGATGATAAAAAAGACACCCCACAAAAACCAGCACCAGAATCCATTCCAAAAAGCAGCATCCCATTAGATAAGGAAGCCTACAAAATTGGCGAATTTGACATGGATGACATAAAAACTTCTCTTAAAAAACCTACTTCTTCTAAAAAAATTGAAAAACCTGCTTCAAAAACTGATGATGATATTGAAGAGAAACCTCAATCAAATGAACAGGTTGAAGAAAAAGAATTGACTGAAGAAGAAATAGAAGAAATAGAATACGAAAAAGCAAAACTCGACAACGAATCAATTGACGATATTTTTGCGGAAGTCGAAGATATTGACGACATTCCTATAATTTCCATTGATTCCAAAGAAAGAGAAGAATAATTTTTTTATTATTGGGCCTGTGGTCTAGTTAGGAATGACGTGGGACTTCGGATCCCCAGGTCCGCTATTTTAATCTTACCACAGCTTCCTTGAAAAAGTCAGGAATCAGAGATCTGTACATAGGACTTTTAAAGAGCATGTTAATGTCGCTGTCTATTATATAAGTGTAGCATGAATCGTCTTCAGCCCTCATTCCACGACCGTATGCCTGCATCAGAGTCATTACGGTTTTGTATGCATACCATTTCTTATCCCTTTTCATTCTCATATTTACCTGCTTATCTCCAAGATATGGGAATGGTATTTTATAAATGATTTGGAATCTGCACTTATCGTAAGGCAAATCCACACCTTCGCTCATTGAAGGTGAAACCAGCACCAGCGGATTTTCATCCTTTTCAAAGAAATTCAGAACCTCTTCCCTATTCCTTGAAGTGTGTGAAACCAGACGTGAATTATATAGATTGTTTGTAATGTACTGCTGGCATTTGTAGCTGTGGGTGTGAATCAGACCCTTGTCTCCTTCATGCTTTTTAAGGATTTCCTTTAAAATCGGAATGGTTTTTGGAGCAGTATTCTTAATCCTGTTGGCTGACATTTTACCGGCAAGATTGAGAATGATAGGCCTTTTTTCCTTGGTGAACGGGCTGTCAACTTTTATATGATAAACTTCATTCGGATTTAAACCGAGCCACTTTGAAAACATTTTATGGGAGAGAATTGTCGCACTCATAAATATTACAACATCCCCATATTTCAGCAGATGATTTTTTGCATAATGATGAACTCTCAGCGGCTTAAACACAACGCTTTCCTCATCGGTATCGATTACCCAATTTTTCGGCTCTTTTTCAAGATTATCTTTAAGAGTTTTCAGCCTTGAAATTGTTGATCTGATTCTGTCGGCCTTGTTTTTACTTTCATCCTTTAAATCAATGTCTTCATAGGCTTCTCTTATTGCATCGATTTCCATTATCCAATCTTCAAGTTCGCCGTCATTGAGGATTTCTTTTGTCATTACCTTGCTGATGTCCTTTTCAAGACGCCTGTTGTATAATGCAACTTCCATTGTTGACATCAGCTTGTTTTCAATGTTGTGGGCCTCGTCTAGAATCAGCAAAGACCTTGTCGGGAAATGCTTTACATAATTCAGTTCCACAATCGCATAATCATAATTCATCAGAGTGATTGGGGAGTTAATTGCATTAGCTTTCTGATTCCAGTAGTGGCAATGAGCATCTGACTGATAAAATACTGTTCCGCCGAAGGAATCTTCAAATGCAAGCTCTGCATCCAGTGTAGGATTTTTTGATATTCCATAAGGACAGAAGAATTTGCTTGAGGTTGGAGTTGTCTTGCACGCTCCAATATCACATGTTGACTCCAGATTGTCATGAAGACATGCGAAATTGCCTCTGCCTTTAACCAGCGGAAAGTCAAATTCATTGGAATATTGTGACTGCAATTGCTTGGTCATTGTTAAGATATAGGCTGATTCATACATTTTAGCAAGTGTGGTTGCTATTGCTGATTTACCGGTTCCTGTTCCGGCTTCCAGAATAATGTACTTATATCCTTTCCTTATTGCGTCAACTATATCCTGAATAATTTCCAATTGTCCGAATCTAGGCTCCTTAAATGGAAAATTAACAATGATTTCATCATCAATATGAGGATAAATTTCCTTAAGGTATGCCGCTGTTCCCTCATCCTGCTGATAGTCTTCAATTGAATAAACCTCAGGAATCTCATCATCCAAAATGGATGAGGACCTTGGCTTTGAAAAACTAAATAAGTTAGTAGAGCCTTTGGATTTATTATTGCTATACTTTCCACAGGTACAATTGCTTTTAAGCATACCACAATTAGGACAAAAAATTGAATCTGACATTAAAAATATATTAGTTATGTATAATATAAATAATTAGTAGAAAGTTTAATTGAAAAATTGTAATTAGAATTTAAAAGTGATTTTATGGCTGAAAAAGGAAAATTAATTGGAATTGGTGTTGGACCGGGAGATACTGAATTATTGACTTTAAAAGCTGCTAAAGTTTTAAAAACTGTTCCTGTAGTATTTTCACCAAAATCATCCAAAGAAAAAGAAAGTATTGCATTATCAATTGTAAAACCGGTACTTGAAGAAAGAAAAGATTATAAAAGATTAATGGTTGTAGAACCTATTTTTCCAATGATTGAAAATAAAAAAGAGCTTGAAAAAATTTGGAATAGCGCATCCGAGATGATTGCACAATATTTGGATAGTGGAAGGGACGTAGCATTTATTACACTCGGAGACACTTCAATTTTCAGTACCTATTCATATGTTCAAAAAAGATTAAAAGGAAGATACGAAATCGAAACAATTCCTGGAATCACTTCATTTACCGCATGCGCAGCTACAAGAAATGAAGCGCTGGTTGAGCAGAATGACATTTTAACAATCGTTCCTAAAATCGACAAAAGAGTTGATGAGATTCTTGAGTTCAGTGATTCAATTGTGCTTATGAAAGCGTCACGTAATACATCCAGACTAGAATCAGTTATCGAAGATAAAAACAGGCCTAAAGAAATTTATTCCGTGCAGAATTGTACACGTGAAAATGAGAAAATAATCGAAGGCTTTTCAAATGAAAAACCTTACCTGACAACTACAATAATAAAATTCACTGATGACTAGTAATTTTTAATGTGTTGAGGTTCTATCTCAAACACACACTTTTCATCACCCATTGTATAGCATTGGGTTTCAATAACGCTTACCGGCAGATTAAAGAATTCAGTAAACAGTCCTTCAAAAATACCAGTGTCCAAAAAGCATGCCGGTTTGCCTGTTCTTGGAAGCAGTCTGCATTCAAAGCAGTCATATGTGGTAATCTTAATTATCTGACCGATGTTATATGTTAATTTTCCAAGACCCTTGTTTTGCCAGAATTTTGAGAGATTTTCCATAAATACATCCAAATCATCATCATAGAGATTATTGAATATTGATTTTCCTATGCTGTTTCCGGTTGACTGAAGAATTGGATCTATGTTAACCCCTTCCTGAATAAGCATTGATTTAAGGGTGTGGAACAGCAATGTAGAAAATTCCGCATCATTTTCGATGAGGTTTTTGATTAAGTAGTCTGATTGGGTCTCTTCAATTTCCTTTGGCTCACAGATGTCTACGGAACCCAAGTATTTTGAATTGATATAAAAAATCTTTTTTCTGTTGTCTTCAGGGTGAATTCTAAAAGAAATTATTCCGCTTTCTCTTAAACTTTTTAAATGTACAGAAACGGTAGATTTTGATTTGCCTGTATTGCTAACAATTTCATCGAATTCCATTTCGCTGTCTCTCAGCATTTCAAGAATTGTAAGTTTGACTGGGCTTTTTACAACATTGACTCCGATGTTATCATCCACATTGGAAAATATCTGTACTGGTTTTTGACTGCTCATTTTAAAACTCCCCCGTTTTATAATTATAATTATATAATATTGCTTAATAAATGTAACTAAATGGATAAAATTAAACGAATAAATAATAAATTAAAAATAGTTTAAACAGTGTTAAAATAAATTTAATGAAAAAATACGAACTGTTCGTTTAAAACAAAATAAATCGTTCATATACTTATAGTTTCAAATGACGATAACCAAAAAAAATAAAATCATAAATTAAACAATTCCATTGCATTGTGTGAGGTTATTTTAATGACTTCCTCTTCACTCATATCAAGCTCCTCAGCAATTTTTCCTATGATATATTTCAAGTTCAGAGGAGTGTTTTTCTCACCCCTCTTTTCCTGCGGAGCAAGATAGGGGGAATCCGTTTCGACAAGAATATGGCCCATGTCAATTTTTCTTATCATTTTTCTTATTTTCTTATTGTTTGTGTGGGTAACCGGTCCACTCACTCCAATGAAGAAGCCTAATTTAATAAATTCCTGTGCCATTTCCGCTGAACCCTGATAGGAATGCATAGACCCGACTACATCATGCTTTTTTAAAATGTCAAAGGTATCCTGCATGGATTTTCTGGAATGCACTATTGCCGGCAGACTGTGCTTTTCTGCAAGATTCAGCATTTTTTCAAAAAGAACAATCTGGCTATCCCGGTTATCCTTTGTATGATAATAGTCAAGTCCAATCTCTCCAACGGCAACCACATTGTCATTTTTAAGCTGCCCATCCAAAAGGACAATATCCTCATCGGTTATTTCATCTGCAAAGGTATAAAAGTATCCCAAAGCCGCATGGACATTCTCATATTTGTCTGACAGTTCCAGCACTTCCCTATTGCTTAAGGGATCAGTCCCGTTCAGTATTATATGTATGTCATTTTCTGCAGCCTGTTTAATTATCTCATCTGCATTTTCCATTTCGCTTCTATAAATATGGCAATGTGTGTCTACTATCATGGAAATCACCAGATTTTCTACATTAAGTTTTTATTCTTACTTTCCTAATAATTATATAATTAAGTGAATAAAATTAAATTTTTTGGTGAGGGATATGGATGAGAAGTTTTCCAGAACAGAAATGTTGATTGGAAATGAAGGGATGGAAAAATTGAGCAAATCCAAAGTTGCCGTTTTTGGCCTTGGAGGCGTTGGCTCCTTTGTTTGTGAAGGACTTGCCAGAAGCGGAATAGGTAATTTTGTCTTGGTGGATTTTGACAAGATAGACAAAAGCAACATCAACAGGCAACTGATTGCAACAACAAAAACGGTCGGCAAATATAAAGTAGATTTAATGAAGGAAAGAATTCTGGAAATAAATCCTGATGCAAACGTCGAAGTTTATAGGGAATTCTATATGGCGGATTGCGAATTGGACATTATTACAGAAGACCTCAGTTATGCCGTTGACTGTGTGGATACGATAATGGCCAAGATTGCAATCATATGCAAATGTGATGAGCTTGGCATTCCGGTAATGTCTTCAATGGGAACCGGAAACAAATTGGATCCAACAATGTTTGAAGTTGCAGACATCTATGAAACCTCAATATGCCCTCTTGCCAGAATAATGAAAAAGGACCTTCGAAAAAGAAACATAGACAAACTGAAAGTGGTATATTCCAAGGAACTGCCGATAAACACCAACAATTGTGAGGTAAATAAAGACAATAAAAAATATAAGGTTAAAGGCAGCGTTTCATTTGTACCATCCGTTGCAGGACTTATAATAGCCGGTGAAGTGATAAAAGACCTTGCCGGCCAATGATTTATGTGCCATTGTCAGCAACATTAGTTTCAGAAAATGAAAATTTTTAGAATATTTTGTAAAATATATATTACATCAACATAATCTCGTTTCACTTAAAGATTACATTTAATTTAATTAAAATCAACATAATATAATAAGAAACAATTTGTTGAAAATGACTAGAGGATGAAATACATGGCAGATGAAAAATCAATGAATGAAAATGCAAACCGTATGAGTAAAAATGAATATTACCTTGCAATAGCTCTTGCTGTATCAAAAAGAAGCACCTGTCTAAAAAGACGATATGGAGCAGTAATAGTCAACAACGATGAAATAATCAGTACAGGTTATAACGGAAATCCAAGAGGAGAAGAAAACTGTTGTGATAGGGGAAACTGCCAAAGAATGAACCTTCCATCCAATTCAGGTAACTATAACGACTGTTTTTCCGTTCATGCTGAACAGAATGCTATGATTAGTGCAAGCAGAAATGAAATGCTTGGATCAACAATCTTTCTTGCAGGAGAAAAGTATGATGATGGAGCTTGGGTGGAAATTGACGATGCTGAACCCTGCCCGATATGCTTCAGAATGATAAAAAACTCCGGAATTGATAAAATAGTCAGCCAAAAAGGGATTTTAAAATTACGTGACTGAAATAAAAACTGATAAATTAAATGTTTTCAGCTGAAAATTTAAAAAAAGAAATAAAAATGGTAAAAAAATCTAAACTATTGTCTGATTAATGATATCTACACTAACAGCAGTAATTCTGACTAATTTACCATCTTGTAAGTATTCAAATTTATATTTTTCCTTACCATCATCGAGTTCTTTTATAAGGAAACCATTTTTGCCGGCAATTGTTTTATTTTGAGCATTTAAAGGGTTGATTGAACTAATTCCACCATTTTTTTCACCAACTTTAAATTCCAATTTATCACCGGCCGCATTAATATATTCAGAAGTTGCAACCTTATCAACAATTGTGCCGTCTATATCCTCTGAATCACCAGGTTCAGCCGCATCTGTATCACTTTCATATGGATTATAACCATTCGGAAGTTTAAAGTGAATGCCGTCTAAAGCTACTTCTTCGGTTGCGCTAATTGCAGCCACTGCAGAAACAGCTACAACTAATAATAATCCGAGAACAAATACCTTTTTCATATCCATGATTTTCACCCCCTCATGTTTATATTAATATGTAATATGAAAATTGTATTTAATATTATTAAATTTTTTAAAAAAAATGTATACTTTTTTTGATATTTATTATTTTTCATGGACAAATGATTAGTTAAATGTGAATGTTTTAACATACCTTCATGCCTAAAATATAGAATACATTTAGAGCAAGAATAAAAATTTAGGTATGACTAAATATTTATACTATGAAAACATAATATTAATATGGATGA
>OMSA01000187.1 GCA_900313645.1 uncultured Methanobrevibacter sp. | reverse complement strand
GAATTTGATGTATTTAGAAAATAAGTGGTTTTTATGATTACTGTTTTATCCGGAGGAACCGGAACCCCAAAATTATTGCAGGGAATAAAAGAGATAGTTGATCCCGAAGAGTTGACAATCATTGTAAACACTCTTGAAAATGACTATTTTTCAGGGGTTTATGTCTCTGCAGATATTGACACTGTTTTATACACAATGGCCGATATGATTAATGAGGAAGTGTGGTATGGCGTAAAGGACGACACATTCATCACTCATGAAAGGCTTGAAGAAATCGGCTGTGCCGAACTGCTCAGAATTGGAGATATCGACAGGGCAACAAAAATACAAAAGACTCAGCTGATTGAAAAGTATGGCCTTAAAAAGGCTTGTGAGATCCAATCAGATAAAATGGGCATCAAAGCCGATATCATTCCAATGAGTGAAGAGAACTCCGACATTAAAATTGTCACCGATATCGGGGAGCTTGAATTCCATGACTTTTTAATTAAGCACCGTTCAGAACCTGTTGTAGAGGACCTCAAGTTTTCTAAGGTAAATCCTGCAGAGGGTGTGATTGAAGCAATCAACAATTCCTGTGCAGTAATTATCGGACCGTCAAATCCGATTACATCAATTTCTCCGATATTGTCACTTGAGGGTGTTCGTGAAGCGCTTAAAAATACTCATGTTATTGCTGTTTCACCGATTATAGGTTCGGATGCAGTTTCAGGCCCTGCAAGCAAATTCATGAAAGCATTGGGTATTGAAGTTTCATCAGTAGGTGTTGCAGATTTATACAAAGATTTTTTAGATACAATTGTTATTGATGATAAAGATTCACAATTAAAATCACAATTAAATCAAATAGTTAATAAAGTAATAATTACAAATACGCACAAATTATTATAGATAGTATTCCTTAATATTGAGAGGCGAATAATCAATGATACAGATGACATTAATACAAATTGACAATTACGGTCCATGGACTGTTACTCCAAGGCCTAGAACTGAATCTGATTTACAGATGTTACAAGCGAATTTATTTGCAGATTTGAATAATCATTTTGGTAATAAGAAAGGTTTAGTTTTCTTTACAAGATTTGACAATTTACTTGCAATCTCCAACGGTCTTGATGAAGAGGACCATTTAAGAATTCAAAGGTCAATTAGAAACAGATACCCTATCACTATCAGTATGGGTGTAGGTGCTGCTGAAACTCCTCATGAAGCTCAAAGATTAGCTACTATCGCTCTTCAAAAAGCGGGCAGTGCTCAATCAGGTGAAAGAAAAGAAATTTTAGCTGTTGACAGTTTGGTTTCTGAAGAAGACAGTTTCGTTCAGGCAGCTCACATTGACATCAATAGTGTAACTGAAACCTTAACCGATATTGAATCCGCATTTGATACCAGTTTTATGGTTAATAAAGCTCAACATTACTTAATGACCAAATTAATCAAAAAAGGAGCATTATTGTTCTTCATTGGTGGAGATAATTTCATGTCACCATGTAACGGATTATCCGAGAAAGATATTGAAGATATAATGGTTGAAATTGATGAGGAAATAGGCATTCAGCTTAAAGCAGGTATTGGAAGAGGTAAAAATGCTGAAGATGCCGCTTACATGGCAGACATAGGTCTTGAAGAGATTCGTGCTAAAAACAATGAAATGTGGACTTGGGTAGTCGAAAAAGAATATTGAGGATACAATGATTAAAGTAGTAGCTCCAATGGCCGGAATAACTGACTCCCAATTTTTAAATAAGGTTATTCCATACGGTTTTGATGTGGCTACTTTAGGGGGATACAGTTTGGATATCCCCACAATTGAAGCAAGTAAGAAAATCATCGAAAGAGGGAGAAAAGAGTTTGATTTTCCTTTGGATGAAATTTTTACACATATTTCAAATGAAGCAGATTCAATAAAGAAAGTTCATAGTGACGTTAAGGTATCAGCTAATGTTCGTTCAACAACTCCGCAACCGATTATAGAAGTTGGGAATATTAAAAATTTGGATATTGTTGAAATAAATTGTCATTGTCGCCAGGATGAAATTTTAGCAATTGGTTGTGGCCAGGAGATGTTGTGCCGACCGGATTTATC
>OMSA01000063.1 GCA_900313645.1 uncultured Methanobrevibacter sp. | reverse complement strand
TTTGATATGGTATTGCATTTTGCACATAACAAAAAGAAAACATCCTTATCCTGCAAATCAATTTCTGTTAGACCCTCATAATTTCCCATTCCTTTTGAAATTATGAATTTATGTGAGTTGAAAATTTCTCTAAATTCGTCTGAAATTTCACTGTCAACATATCCTACAGTTCCGCATCCTATTTCAACGATTTCACCAAATTCATCCAAACCCGCCTCGAGGGCCTCTTTTTTGGTTGCATCATTTAGGATAGGCTGTGATTTTACAGCGATTGTAATGTCTAAATCATAATCCTTAATTTTATTGAGAAGCAATTTGTCAAAAACGATTTCACCTGTGTTGTCAACTAAATATAACACTTTATCGTTTGTTTTTAAAGCATTTTCAAACTCTTCAACATCCTTTATTACCAAATCTTTTTTCAGGGATTGCCTTATTACGCTTTCTATATCATCATCCAGTGTAAATGCTCCGAAATCAAGGATATTTCCTATAATGGATATCTTTACATAATTTTCCAGACTGTCATCATCACGCAGAATTTTTTCAACTTCAGGCAAATATCTAAGTGCAATCTCATTTCCCTGGATTTTTTCATTGTAGTAAGGGTCTCTGCAGCCGGTCCTTTCTATAATCATCTTATGCATTGTAGAACCTGTGCTGTTTGAATTTGTGCCTGATTCAAAATTCCTGCTTAAAAACTTGAAGATATCCCCCATGATTTCCATTTTAAGAGCTTCATCATCAGTGGATAAATCAAGAGCTTCCTTTGCCTGTCTTAAAAAGCAGGGCCCACATTCATAACTTATTTTCAAGTCTAACCACCATAGATAATTTGAACAAGCTGGATTTCATCATCCTCTTCAATTACAGTATCTTCAATTACCAGTTCCCCATTCTGTTTGGATACAATGGTTTGAGCGGACAATTCGAGCTCATCAAGCAATTCTTTAATTGTATACTCATTGTTTGGCAATTCCCTTTTTTCGTTGATATTTTTATATTTCAATAAGAATGACATTCTATACCCCCAGTTCCTCTAAAAATGAACATGCCTTACATAAGTCATTTGCAGACGGTTCACCGCATCTGCTGCATCTTCCATGAGCATATTCTTTTTGCATTTCTTTTTTCAATACGTTTTTGATTTTATCATATCCTCTAAGAGTTGAATATTTTATTGTCGGATGCTTTTCGGACAGCTGATTGACTACTTCTGAAACCTCTCCCCTGAATGACTGCATTGCATACGGACAGCCATTAAAGTGGACTTCCAGATCTTTAGCAACAACATACAGACCTATTTCACGTTCAGGAATTTCCCTTAAAGGTTTTATTTTTACTGTAAATTCCTCGGCTTTTGATTCGGTTTTTGCACCGAGCTTTGTGAGGTTATCGGTATTTCCTTCAAGATAATTCATCATGATTGACTGGACTTCATCATCCAGATTGTGGCCTGTTGCTATTTTGGTTGCACCCATTTCACGGGCGGCCTTGTTTATAATGGTCCTTCTAAAGACACCGCAGTATGTGCATGAGCCCTTGTGATTTTCCCTTTGCATTATCTCATCAAGTGTGATGCCGTATTCGTCCTTGAGACTGACCACCTTGTGTTCAATGCCCAAACGTTCGGCATGCCTGACGGCAATGTCCACACCCTCCTCACGATAGTTTGCAATTCCTTCATCAACAGTTACCGCACATAAATCAATGATGTTCAACTCACGGAAGGTATTCAGTATCTCAAGTGTTGTCACACTGTCCTTTCCGCCTGAAAGAGCCACCAATACCTTATCGCCCTTATCCAGCAATTTCTCTTTTCTAACTGTCTTAATAACTTTTTTTTCAATAGAATCAATGAAACAATCCTTACAGAGATACTGTCCGGACTGTTCTTTTTTAATAATAACTTTAGGATTACCACATTTACTACATTGCATAAAAATTACCTACATCTGTTCAACGAAGTGTGCAAGCTGGTTTAATGTATTTACTTCGAATACCTGCGCACCCGCTTCCTCATATAATGAAACGCAACTATCCACAATATCCCACTTGTTTCTCTCTTCAGGATTCAGGATAATCACTTTTTTTGCATCCCTCACCATCTCTTCAACAACACCAACGCTTGCCGGAATGCCGTTCACCTTGGGTCCTGCCCAATCCCTGCAGTCGGATAGGATAATCACATATGACTTGTTGTTTATTTTTGCCATTTCTGTGAATTTGGTAAATGCCGAATACATGTCGGATGTACCGTGAACCATCATATGCTTTATGCGCATATCCTTAACCTTGACAAATGAATCAATCAGATATTCTTCTTTCAGCGCTTTTGTTGTCTCGATTACCTTATTGTCAAATTCAAATGTTCTGGAACGTTTAAAGGCTGTTTGGGCTGAAAACATGAGCATGAAAAACCAGCTGCTGATCCATTCACATGAGCCGCTGATATCATTCAAAAACAGGTGCTCATTTTTATGAGGCCTTGGCCTTGCTTTTACAAGGTCAATCGGAACTCCACCGTATTTCAGGTTTGCCCTCATGGTTCTTCGCATATCAATCTTATGGGAATGTGCCTGAACTTTACGCCTGGAGCGTTTATTGGCGATTCTTTTACCTAACCTCTGACAGATTTCAAGCATTCTAGGGTCGAACCTGTTCAGTTTTGTAAGGTCTTTATTCATCAGTTCGCCGTCTCTTTCAAGCTTTTTGGCTTCTTCCAAAAGGGGCTGGCCTGAAAGCATCTTCAATTTTTTATTGTCGATTTTTTCCTGTCTTACCTTCTGGCCTATGGAATTCTGTTTTTTGATAACATACTTATTGGATTTCGGACCTGTACCCCGATAGGCTTTTCCCTTGTTCAGCTCTTCAGCCATCTTTTCCTTTTTCTTTTCGGAAAATACCTTATCGAAAATCTTCAGAAATTTGGGAATGTCATATCTGTCCTTTACATAAATAGCCATGAGAGCTGTTTTTAAAAGCTCCCTGTCCTCTTCGCCCAAATCCTGATGAATCTTGACAGCATCCTGAGTGCTTCTGATACTTACGGGCATTCCCTGCTCTCTTAACTGAGCGGATAGCGCTGCAACTTTACTAATCATCTTATCGTTTATCAAAAATGTCCTTAATTACACGTTTTTTGTCACTTTCGGTTTTAATAGCTACGCCTATTGAATCCTTTAGTGAATCATTGATATTTCTTGTTCCCATATTGGAAACGGATTTCACCCAATCCACAGTACCTCTTACTGAAGGTTTTTTCATAAGATTCAAATTACGGATATTATGGATTAAGTTAACGACATATGACACGGTTTCATCTTCCGCATCAGGAAGCTTGGATTTGACTATTTCAATTTCCCTTTCAATTGTCGGGTAAGGAATATATAAAAACAGACATCTGTCTTTTGTTTCATCAAGAAGTGATCTTTGGGAATTTGAAGTTAAAATAACAATTAAATCATTCTTAAGGTAAAAAGTTCCCAAATCATTGATGGTGATTTCTTTTTCACCTAATGCCTGGAGCAAGAAACTTTCCACTTCCTCATCTGCCTTATCGATTTCATCTATTAAAAGAACGGAATCCTTTTCATTTAGAAATGCATTGAGAAGAGGTCTTCTTATAAAAAAGTCGTCATCGAAAATTTCATCAACATTTTTAGAGTCGTTTTTTGCAGCTTCCAGGTGTAGCAGTTGCTTTTGATAGTTCCATTCACCTACAATCTGTTCGAATGTTATTCCTTCGTAACACTGAATCCTGAAGAAATCCCTATCAAAAGATTTGGCTATAACTTTTGCAAGCTCTGTTTTACCTACACCCGGCGGACCTTCAATAAGCATTGGTTTACCGAGCAAAAATGACAGATATAATGTTGTTGAAATTTCATTGTTTGAAACATAGCTTGCATCGAGAAGCATCTTGTCAATGTCTTTAATACTAATATTTTCAACTTGCAATGTATTTACCTTCATTAAATTTTAGTTATTAAAATAAGTATAAATATGAATTTATTTATATTTTATGTATACATTAATAATTGTTAATATTATAATAGGAGGTAAAATATGGATTCTGAAAATGCAATAATCATTGCATTAATCGCAATTATAATCGTGGTTGCAGGATTATTCCTATTTGTAACTGGAAACGGAATAAGCTTTGGAGACGATGATCAAAGTGACGATGCAACTTTACATATAACTGCAGACAACAGTACTGCAACAACTGCCGGCAGCAATCAAAACGGCGGCTCATCAGGTGCAAGTTCATCTTCTGCATCAACCCCGACTCAGACTGCAAGTTCTAACAGCGGTTCAGGCAATAGTCCTGACAGCTCTTCAAGTTCCCAAGATAGTTCAAGCCCGTCCAGTTCAACTCCACAGGCAGGACAATCTGAAGGCACTTATGACCCTGCGGATTTTGACTGAAACTATTTTTTAAATTCATCAGGATTTTTGAATAACTCAAAATCCTGTACATATTCTTTTCCGGTAATCATTGCTATTTCCGCTTTTTGAAGTTCTGAACCAAGATAGGCGGCATGCTCCATTCGGCTTACCAGATCTTTTGTTATTATTTCTTCATATATTTCTTTAGCGGAATTTCCTACAATTACCAAATCAGGCTTGTTTTTCTTAAAATGAGTTGCAGTGATTCTGCTTTCACGCACGGTATTTCCGTACTCTACATTAATCTTGAAACTGCCCGCCTTATCCCTTACAAATTTCATAGGCTTAACCTGTCTGGTTTGCTCTATTCCGTCCAATTCGTTTAGGATAATGTCAGTTCTTTTATGCTTATCCTTAAAGGCAACCATGTTTATGCCCAGATCTTTAGGAATTGACTTTCTGTGTTTTGCAAGGAACATCATTTTGGAAGCGGTTGCAAGTTCATATACGCTGCCTCTTGTTTTTCCACTTTCTTCAGGTGTAAACAGTATGCTTACTCCCAATTCCATACCTATACCTGCCAGAAGCACATTGACTCCTCCGGAATCTGCATCCATAAGTTCAGTAACATTTCCCACACCAAAAAACATCGGGGCAGGATTTACCTTATGGAATTCATGGCATGCAATTATTGACTCGACAATACTTGAGCTGTTTACCGGGTCAAGGATTAAATCGGCAACATACCTCAAACCTTCAGTGTCCTTGATAAGCTGATGCATTGATTCGACACGTTCGGAAGGGGATTTTGGAGATTTGCCCTGTGAAAAATTAGTTGGAAGCAATACTGCAGGAATGTCTTTTTCCTTTAGGATTTCCTGAACTTCAGAATTGTTTCCCAAATCAAGGCTTAACACAAAATCGATGCCGTTTTCTGCAGCGACCTTTATTTCATTTGCGTTGAGCGTATCTATACTTAATGGCCTGTCTCCGACGATAGGCCTTAATGTCTCAATCAATTCAGGAATCTTATCGGAAAAGTCCTCACCGGCAGCCATTCCGATATCGATCATGTCTGCACCTGAATCGACGAAGTACTGGCATTTCTTTATTAGAGCTTCTTTTGATAAAAACGGCGCATTGGCTATTTCGGACAATACCCTCATTGGAAAATCTTCACCGACCGGAAGATTTCTTATCATGATATTATTAGGCTTTTCAAGGAGTCTTTTTATATTTTCCTCATCATTTTCAAAGTCCTCAATGAATTTAAAAGCATTTTTCCTCTTTTCCTCTTCAATCAGTTTGTCTGCAGGTTTGTCTTCAGACAAGTCAATACTTCCGATTAAATTTAAAACCATTGCAAGGTCTGCACCGTCTGTTGATCCTTTAAATGTAGGTATTCCAAGCTCCTTTGTTATCTCTTTAGTGCCCTTCTTAATCAAACCGGGTACAAGAATCATGTCAATTTCGTCCAATTGATCGTCAAAACATCTTCTTACTTCATTGATAATGATTCTAGGAGTTAAGAATGCGGCTACTTGAGTATTATCAACAATGTGAACTATAATATCCTCTTTGGAATCGGAAACCACTTCCTTGATTAGGGGATATGCCAATTCTCCGGTGACTATCAAAACTTTCATGTCAACACTCAACTCGATTTTTTAATAAATAATATTATATTACTATAATATATATTAAATTTTCTTAAAAAAATTGAATTTTATAAAAAAAGAAGTTACGATTGTATAGAAATCAATTGAAAAAATTAAAAGGATTATTAATAAAATAAACAAAAAACAAATGATTAAAACAATAAAATTTAAACAAATTTATTCAAAAATTAAAAATTAACATAAAATTTATATATTTTGTAATTTATAATGATTATACATGATAAATATATGGAGGAGAATTAATGATTGAAATTCGTTTTCATGGTAGAGGAGGACAAGGTGCTGTAACTGCAGCTGAGATTTTGGCTAAAGCAGCATTTAAAGATGGCAAATCTGTCCAAGCTTTCCCATTTTTTGGAGTTGAACGTAGAGGAGCTCCAGTTATGGCATTCACTAGAATTAGTGATGCACCAATTGAAATGAGATATCAGGTATATAATCCTGACTATGTTTTGGTATTAGATGATGGATTATTAAACGTAGTGGACGTATTTTCAGGAATTAAAGAAAATACTGAAGTAATTATTAACACTACCGAGTTTAAGGGTAGTGGAGAACATGAAGTTCACGATATCGATGCAACCGGTATTGCACTGGATATGTTAGGACGTAACATTGTAAACACAATTATCCTAGGGTATTTTGCTAAAAAGACCGGTGTAGTAAGTATCGAATCACTTATTGAAGTAATTAAAGAAACCTTCCCTGGAAAAATCGGAGAGTTAAATGCAGAAGCTACTCAAAAAGCTTATGAGATGGGATAGAAAGGTGAAATTATGGTAAGTATAGGATGTGTAATTAAAACACCAGGAAATACTAAACAAAATAAAACCGGAAGCTGGAGAACTTTCAAACCAGTTTTAGATAAAGAAAAATGTATTGATTGTGACAATTGTATTTTATTTTGTCCGGATTCCTGTGTAAACAAACAACATGATATTGATTACGATTACTGTAAAGGATGTGGAATTTGCGCACACGAATGTCCTTCAGATGCAATCGAGATGATTAAAGAATAGAGAGAG
>OMSA01000001.1 GCA_900313645.1 uncultured Methanobrevibacter sp. | reverse complement strand
AATAACTGAGCTCTTTTCCCTATATCCAAGGGACGTTTTTTCAAAGTATTCCCATACAACTCACTATACTCAATTTGTCCGTGAAGCAAAAGACCTCACCGACCTGGTTCACATATATGACGTGCCGATATTTGCACAATTGGGCATGGTTCAGTACAACAAAAAAGCCCATCAAAACGTTCGCGTCGAAGAGATGAGCCTGGAAGATATCAGAAAAGTCCAGACCGACATGATTATTGCGGCTCAGAAATTCGATTACGGAGGCTTTGACGGAATTCAGCTGGGTCTTGGAAACTATTATTTCCTTTCACGATTTATCAATCCTTCTTTTAATACACGTGAAGACAAATACGGCGGAAATACCTTAAACCGTCTGAGAATGGTGCTTGAAATCATTAAGGTAATCAAGCAGAACACCAAACTCCACATCAACTGCAGACTGAATGCCTTTGACGGAACAACCAATGGAATGACACTGTCCGAAACAATTGAAGTTGCCAAACTGCTTGAAAAATTCGGCGTTGACTCACTTCAAATCACCCGTCCGCGCTCACCGCAGTTCTTTACAGTCAAAAACACAGACAGAAATCCTTTAATTGACGCGACAGAAAAAATACTAGAAAACGTCTCCATTCCTGTGATTTTAGGTGGTGGAGCAACAAGCCAGAATCAGATAAACAATCTGCTTAACACCACAGACATTGATTTTATTTCAATGCAGAGACCATTCGTTAACGATCCGAGTTTTCTGGTTGACTGGCAGCTTGAAGGAAACGGCGAAAGCAGATGCATAACATGCAATAACTGCTACTGGAAAAAGACAAGCACATGCCATATCAAGCCATGTTCACTGAGATGAGTTATCTGAGTACTGTCTGAATTTTTCTAAAAAGTAGTTAAGCTCCTCTTCAATCTGGTCAAGAGTGACTATTGGTTTTGCATTCAAAAGACTGTTTAAGGCTATAAGAAGCGGAATTGCCTCACCTACACTGACATTTACAAATTCAAGGGTCTGGTAGGTAATCTTAAAGTTGCCGTTTAGATGCTCATCGATTCTGACACCTGAAGCGATGAAGCTTACCTTCCCGTTTTCAATAAGATCTGCTAATACCTCAGCGCCTTCAGCAATGTCTTCAAATTCTATTTTTTCCTTTGACAGCACCGGCTTTAGGAAGTCGAAACTTATGTCATAATCATATTTGCAATGGTCTTTGAAATAGGAATCAACCATAAGATAGTTAATGAACAGCTCATGGTTTATAATTGAATATTTCTTGTTGTTTAATATGAATTCCATAAAAATCTAAAAAAAGACAGCCTTACTGGCTATCTTTTTGTGGTGTATATTTTCTGATGGATATCTCGGTGAATTTCTTGATAAAGAATTTTGCCCAGATGTATCCCACTGTTCCTCCGACAAAACAGCCGAATACCACTCCACCGTATATTCCCGGAAGTCCCCAGCCAAAGATGAAACAGAACAGGTATGCAAATACTGTTTCAAGAATCAATGACCTTAAAAGAGTAATCAAAAGGGAATAGATTCCTTTTCCGACACCCTGAAACATCATTGAAGACATTATACCGTGAGGAATTGCCAGAACAAACAGGCTTAAAACGGATATTGCTGTTGCTATCTGCGGAGATAGTGCCGCACTTGCTTCAGTGTAGGAGAATAATGTTGCAATCTGTGTGGAAAATACGAACATTATTATACCAAGAAGAATGGATACTGCAAAACCCAATTTGATTGAATATGAGTGGGCAGTTTTGAGATTTACATGGTTGTGGGCTCCATAGGCCACACCTGCAACTGTAAGCACTGCTGTTCCGATACCGATAAGCGGAATCATGGACAGCTGAACGATTCTCATTGAAGCGGTATATACTGCAACGGCTGTTGTTCCTGCTGCAAGAACAAGCATTGAGTTAATAATTATCGCGAGCGCTGAAAATACAATGTTTTCAAGGGTTGACGGAATAGCAACCTGAAGGGTGTCAACCATCATGCTTGACTCGTAATGGAAATTGCTAGGTGACAGGTCAAGGAATAAATCCTTTTTGCCCCATATCCAGTAGCTCATTACAAGACAGGACATTGTAGCGGATATGACTGTTGCCCAGGCAGCTCCGGAAATTCCGAAGTTCAATACGTATATAAAAACCGGGTCCAATATAATGTTCAGTATTGCTGTTACGGCTATCGCTATTGTAGCGCGCCTCATATCCCCTTCAGACCTGAATATTGCAGATGCAACACCTGAATATACGAAAATAAAGAGGAATCCAAATATGATGTAGCTGTAGTCCATTGCATATTGGATGGTGTCTCCTGCTCCCATAAACTGCAGGATAGGAACCATAAATCCTTCTATAATTATTGTAAATATTGCAGAAACGATAACGGACAGTACGATACCGTGCAGACCTGCATTGTTTGCCTGGTCATAGTTTTTAGCACCGATGTATCTTGCAATAAGTGAGTTTGCACCGGCTCCAATACCGTTTCCAAGTCCGACAAGCACCATAAAAAGCGGTGTGATAAATCCTATTGCAGCCAGAGCATCGGCACCAAGTCCTGCAACCCATATACTGTCTGCAATATTGTAAAGCATGATCAATAACATTGAAAGCATCATAGGGAGAGCCAATTTAACGATTGCCTTTTTAGGGTCTCCTGTTATCATTTCAATATTCTTATTCTTTTTAGCCATTATCTATTCTCCTTTTCATTGTATTCCACTGCCTTTACGGCAATTTCCTTTAATACATTTTGCAGTAATTCCTTTTCTATCAGATTATCATTGAATACATAATTTTCCCAATCGTCAAGCAGTTCTATTGCCTCATCAAGGACTGTTTTTCCTTTTGAAGTGAGAGATACCTTGTTCTGGCGTCTGTTTTTGTCGTCTATTTCTCTTTTTATCAGCCCTTCATCTTCCAGCTTCTTGATTGACCTTGCAACTGCGCCCTTGTTGATATTGCATCTTGAGGCGATCTTTTCCTGGTTAATTTCCTTTTGATGGTATATCTCAAAGAGAAAATGCAGCTGGGATTCGTTAATGTTTAAGTCCTCAAGCTTGTGATTGATATATATTGTCTGGTTTTTTGATATGATATTAAAGAGTTTGCTGATGGGAATTTCTTTTGCATCCATCATCTTAAATTCATCAAGAGACATTTTCTCACTCTAAAAATTCGGTTAAATCATAATCGTCCTTTTTAACTTGCTTTGTTGTTAGGGCCAATGTCTTAAGCGGTTTAACTGAATACTTTTCCATCTGCTCAAAACTTGATTCAAATCCGCTGCTTCCGGCGGTCATGAAGAATTTCACGTTCTTGAATTTTCCTTCATTTGCCTTAAGGTATGAAATTACAGGGTTAGCCGCCTTTGATGCCCATACAGGGGACCCTATATACACGACATCATAGTCTGCAGGGTCATGCTTCAGGCCTTCAAGGTCTACAATCTTTTCGGATATTGCATCCTTTCCACCACGGACATAACCTATTTTTCCCTGATAGTTAACTTTTGGTATTATTTCTTCTATATCAGCGTTAATTTCACCGGCAATCCTTTCTGCCAGTTTTTTAGTAATGTTTGTTCTTGAGTAATATGCTACTAATAATTTCATAGATATTATATTAAATCTCAACATATATAAACTGTTGCATTGACAACTATTGCATGAGCAACAATAAAATAAATAAAAAAAATAATGGTGATGAAAAAGTCGTTTTAGAATTTGAAAAATTTGGTTGACCATTTCACGTTATGCTTAGCATTTTGAAGTGTCTTGTCATAGGATTCTTCCTGAATGTATGTTTTTTCAACAAGTTTCTGTTTTTCGTTTACATCAAGAGCAGTTCCTTTGAGTTTTTCAAATAATGATAAGTCTTCTTCAATCCTGTTAATCTTAGCTTCAAGTTCAGCCTTTTCCTCTTCAGCTCTAGCAATTCTGGAATCAAGATACATTCCACTTTGCTTTGTAATGTTATCTTTCATTTCAAAAAGAATGTCAATAGCCTCACCGACACTGATATTGTTTTCTTCCAGAATTTTAACTTTCTCAAACTGTTCGTCAGTTAATTCAATATCCATTTTCATAATATCTTCCCAAAATATTAATTAATATAATATATAATTTTAATACTTATTAAATATTTTTCATAATGCTTATTATTAAAAAGAATTATAATTAATCATATGAATAAACAAAAAGTTGCCAAGGCCATATCGGCAGTAACAAATCCGCCGATTATATGCATACCGTTATTTCTGATTATATGTGCGGTTTTATCATTTGAAAACGGAACATTCAACATATCAAAATTTGCAGTTCTGGAGCTAATATCATTAATATTCACTTCAGCTCTTCCTTTGGCAATCATTCTTTTATGGGCAAAACGTATCGGAACCGACAGGGACATCTCAAACCGTTCCGACAGATATATGCCTTTAATAATTGGAATCGTATCATACCTTATAGGGTTCATGATCTGTCTTGTTTTTAATCTTGACCATTTCCTCACAGCGCTCCTGTTATGCTATGCAACAAATACAGGAGTTGTGCTTTTATTTACAATAAAATGGAAAATCAGCGTTCACACAACCGCACTTTCAGGCCCTGTTGCAGCTTTGATTTTACTTTTAGGTCCTTTAGGTGCAATATTTGGCGTCATATATCCTGTGCTTATCTGGTCAAGAGTTCTTTTAAAAAAGCATACCCTGGCTCAGGCGATATCAGGCGGCGTTCAGGGATTCTTCCTGACAGTTCTGGAGATGTATCTTTTCATATACCTTTTAAATCTTCAGGTAGTGCCTCTGGTAAGTCTGGTTGATTCAATACTTTATATACTTGCAATTATTGCAACACCTGTGATTTTAGGCATTCTAAGCTATGCAAAGGTATTTTCAAAAAAAGTATTCTTCATTGCCGAGATAATCGCATTGGCATTGTTTTATGTCTTTACACCGCTTAGCGTGTTTTTAATATTTGTCATTGTAAGTCTAACATCAATACTCATCAGCTTATATGCAGGCGATGATTTTATCTGGCATAAGGTCCTATTTTAGCACCTTATATTTCAAAATCAAATCCTTATCCAGATTATATGAATCCAGAAGCTCGAGTCTTACAGCCTCATCCATTGTATCAAAGCCCTCGCCGTCAAAAAAAGTCTTGGAGTTTACACCACCGGCAATCATCGGTGCGACACATATACTGATTTCATCAATAAGTCCCGCCTTTATCATTGAGAAGTTTAAAGTGGATCCTCCTTCAAGCATAAGCTTTTCAATTCCTTCCTCATGCAGATAAATCATCAGGGATTTCAAATCCACGCGTTTATCCCCGCTCCAGAAAATGCTCACTCCCTTTTTTCTGAAATCATTATATTTTTCTGAACTTTTTATCTCATCCTTGTACTCATTGGCGCAGGCTATGATGGTTCTTGCATCGTCATTTGTTATTCTTGCATCATGCGGTGTCTGCAGTCTGCTGTCAACGACAACACGCACGGGATTGTCAGTCTTTTTTGCGTCAATCTTGTGAACGGTGAGTCTTGGATCATCGGCAAGAACAGTGCCGATTCCTACCATTATGCCGTCGCACTGCTTTCTAAGCTCATGAACCCTTTTTAAATCCTCAGCTCCTGATATGTTTGAGCTTCCGGTGCGGGTTGCAATCTTGCCGTCTAGGGTCATTGCGGCATTCAGTATAACGTAAGGCATCATGTTATCATCCTACATGATAAAGCATTTCCTTAATCTGGAGGAAATTCATCAATGTCTGGTTTTCAAGCATTCCAGGCATGGTCATTGCAACAAGTATTCCCAATACTCCGAATATGATACCGATTGCCCAGATAATCTTAACAGCATCCTTTTCAGCAATAGGCTTTCTTAAGACAAGCCTGATAAGTGACTTGAATCCAACTTGAGGCCTTACCAGTTTTCCGTCATCATTTAGCTGAGTCGGCTTTTGCTGCTGGCGGTTCATGACTCCTGCGGAATAGAACTTAAGGGCAGCGTCAATGATGTTCGGCATCAGTATGATTAAAGCAATCAACTTTACCCTTCCGATAAATGCAATACATACAACTGCCGCTCCGATAATAAGTGTTCCGGTATCTCCGGGGAAGATCTTTGCAGGATATCTGTTGAAGTATAAAAATGCAATCAGCGCACCGAGCATACTCATGGAAATGATTGTAACGTCATATTTTCCCAAAATGATACATGCAATGGTCAGTGAAGCCATTGAAATTATTCCCAAACCTGACTCGATACCGTTAAGACCTGCAAGCATGTTGGTTAAGTTTGAACCGATTGACAGTGCGATAGGTATTGTAATCAGGTATAACAATCCGACGTTAGGCGGTGCTGCCCAAATCAGCGGAAGACCTGCAAGAAACAGCAAGAAGAACTTTTCTTTTGAGGACAATGCCAAAAGGTCATCGACGATTCCTATTATTCCAACAAGCAAGATAACTACTAAAACAACAAGCAGTTGGAAAGTAAGGATATTGTGCATATATATTCCGGAAAACATTCCTATAATAAATCCGAACAGTATTCCGAACCCGCCCATTTCAGCTACAACGGGTTTCCAGGATTTGTGAATGTCTTTTCCTACAATATCGGCGGCTTCTAGTTTTCTTATAATTCTCGGCATAGTTAATCTGGTTACCAAAAAAGAAAGTAAACCGCAGATTATAGCAATTGCATACAAAGGAAGTTGAGGTAAAATTGTCATATTTAAATATATCTTATTACTGATTAAAATAATTAATCATAAAAATAATCATTTGTTGTTGAGGATATAATAGACGCTTCTTAAGGGAACATCCAATCTTTCTGAAATCTCACGGGCGGAAAGTCCCTCCTCCTTAAGCTCTTTTACTTTGGTGTGGTCATGTTTTCTTTTTCTATTATCAAAACTGGTGCGGCTTTTTTTCAAAAGATAATAAACGCGGTTAAGGGTTATGTCAAGCTCATCAGCAATTTCACGGGGTTTGAGACCCTGATTTGACAGCCTCATCACTTCAAATTCAACACCTTCGGTTTTGGATTTTGCACCCCATTCATATTTCTTTTCAACCCTAATGTCGAGCTTTTCGAGAGCCTCTATATAATTTTTTGGGGTTCTCTCATACACGCTTGGAGAACATGTGATAACTTCCAAATCAGGATACTTGTCTATCAGCTCCACGATGGCTGATGAGGACAATGCCTTTGTTGTGTGGACTTCTCGAATACTCTCCTGCATATGATCACTTTTTAATCAAATCTAAAAACTGCTTTGATTTGTCGCTTCTCGGATTTTTAATCTGATTTATATTCTTGATTTCCTTTTTAATCCTTGATTCGTTGATGTTGAAGGCGTTGCTGATTTTTTCAAGTTCAATGTCTGAATTCTGACACACCAG
The DNA here is from genome assembly GCA_900313645.1 of uncultured Methanobrevibacter sp. Taxonomy (GTDB): domain Archaea; phylum Methanobacteriota; class Methanobacteria; order Methanobacteriales; family Methanobacteriaceae; genus Methanocatella. The sequence goes on along the minus strand of OMSA01000001.1, from coordinate 15,519 downwards.
TCCCGCACCCAACGCAACATGGTTGAACTTGATGTTTGAATTTCTCATCTGCTTTTCGAACTTGAACTTCTCATATAAAAGCAAATCCTTTTCGGGAATTGAGATAATCTTTAAATCGGTAAAGCTGTTTAGAATGTCAATTACCTTGCCGTAGGTTGTCTGAAATACGTTTCTCTGTTCGCGGTCCAGTTCGACACGTATATACGGAAACGGACCGTTTGTAATCTTTCTTGAGTTGTAGGAATTTGTCATGTAATACTTGAACATGTCCCACAAAATCAGCGCCGGAGCGATATTTTTGAAGGTGTTTTTGTATATGCTTTCTCTCACCTTAAGATCACGCCTTAGGGACCTTGTCATGTTTCCGAAACGGTCAATGTAGTTTAAGTTTCTGAATTTAGACTCAATCTGGGATTTTCTCCAGTCTTCAATCGCATCCCTGTCATATTTATCGATAAAGTCAGGTGTCTGGTTTTCAAATTCCTTTAAAATCTCGTCATACTTGTTGATTCTTTTGAAATCTGTGAGGTTTCTTTTAAGTATGTCATCCTTGATTTGTGAAATTATCTCTTCGGCATACCTTACGTATCCCAAAGCCAGAGCAGTTCGGGCATGCTTGTCGTCAATGATTGCAGGTTTGGTTCTGTGAAACCTCAGACCCTCGATTCTAACGTTTCTTCCGTATCTGCGCCTTACTTCCTCTTCATAATTGTTTACGAATTCGTTTTCAAGGGTGATGTTTTTTCTGATTAGGCGCTTGTTTTCATCCCTGTATCTTATGACAAGAGAGATTGTCTTAACAACACCTTTACGTTCCTGCTTTAAAATGTTTAAGACCTGCTTCAGGGATTCCCTTCCGTATTGGGACAGTTCGCTCATCAAAACCATATAATCGCCTGAAAGCGGAAGGTACGGTATGATTTCAAGGCGGAAAGTTGCCTCATTTCTGACTTTGAATGTGAATGACTTTGACTTGCAGCTGCACTGGCCCTTGTTTTTCTTGTATTCGTCAAATGAATACTTCTTATAGCAGGAATTGCATTTCACATATCCGAACTGTTCCAGGTTTCCAAGGGCAATCTTGTGTGAGTCTATAGCGGACTTTACCCTGTCAAGAATATTCTTTTTGGCGTTTGCCTTCATCCTGAATATCTGGTTGTGCCTGCTGTTTTCACCGATTTCATCTAAAGAAACTTCAGCTACGGATTTTGTTCCGTACTTGTTGAGGGATGTGAAAGGAGTGGTGTATCCCTGTGCATCCATGTCATCTTTAAGGCTTTGCAAATAGTTTAATCTGTCATCTAGCTTAAAGTAAAGATATTCAAAATCTTTTAAGTTTTCAATACCTTCCAGAGTGATTGGGTCATCCGCAATCTCTTTAAGGTATCTTTCAGCTTTACTTACTAGGACAGATTCCGGCATTTAAATCATATTCTATTGTATTCTTTCACCGACTTCAGCATTTTCATCAGGGCTTAGAAGTGCTCCGGATGCTCCTGTTGCCAAAATCATACCTTCGGACAATGTTCCGAAGAGTTTTGCCGGCTGGAGGTTTGCAACTACACAGACTTTTCTTCCGATTAGCTCTTCTGCAGAGTAGAATTTTGCAAGCCCCGCAACGATTTGTCTAGGTTTTTCCTCTCCCAAATCTACCTGGAGCTTTAAAAGCTTGTCTGATTTTTCAATCTTTTCGGCTTCTTTAACTTCTCCTATTTTAATTACAAATTCGTCAAACTGATCAATTGTTACCAAATCACTCATGGTTTCATCCTCACTTTCTGTTAAATTCTCTTTTAGTTTAGCCTTTTGGGCTTCAATCTCTTTATCTTCAATCTTTTTGAATAAAGGTTTTGCCTTGTTTATAACATGTCCTGTTGGAAGGTCTGCTTTTGCATCCTCCCAGTTGTCGAGACTTCCGAGATTCATAATCTCAGCGATTTTATCCGCTTTTGTTGGAAGGAACGGCTTAAGCATGTATGCCAAGGTCTTTGCTAATTGATTGGATAAGTATAAACAGTTGGCCGCTTTGGCCTTGTCCTCTTTTACGGCTTTCCATGGTTCTGCGTCATTGAAATACTTGTTTCCCTTTTTGGCAACCTTGAATATTTCAAGAAGCGCTTCCCTGAACTCGTAATTTGCAATGTATTCACCGGCCTTGTCCGGCAGTGCGTCTATTGCAGATTTGAAATCCTCATCCTCAGCTGTAGGATTTGCATATTCCGGAACCTTTGAGTCGAACTGCTTTTTGGTGAATACGAATGTCCTGTGAAGGAAGTTTCCGATTACATCTGCAAGCTCATCGTTGTTTCTTCTCTGGAAATCATCCCATGAAAAGTCTGAATCCTTATTAAGGGGAGCGTTTATTGTTAAATAGTATCTGAGCAAGTCAGGTTCATAGTCCTTTACAAAATCGGCTATCCATATAACCCAATTTTTACTGGTGGACATCTTTTCGCCTTCAAGGGACAGAAATTCCCCTGCATATATCATGTCAGGCAGTTTGCAGCCGTATGCCTTTAGAAGTCCTGGCCAGAATATTGAGTGGTGGTAGATGATGTCCTTTCCGATGAAATGGACAACATAGTCGTTCCAGTACTCTTCCCATTTCCTGCCAGATTGCTTTGACCATTGTGACGCTGATGAGATATAACCCAAGAATGCTTCAATCCATACGTACAATACTTTGCCTTTGGCCTCATCAAGAGGTACAGGAATACCCCAATCCATATCACGTGTCAAAATCCAGTCGGTCAGGCCTTCCTTAAGCCAGTTTGTCGCATAGTTTTTAACATTTGCAGGAAGGTTGTCGTTGGATGTGATATATTCAAGAAGTGCGTCCTCAAACTCTGAAAGCTTGAATGCGTACTGGAAGGTGTCCTTTATGACAGGTGTGGTTCCGCAGGTAATGCAGTGCGGTTCGTCCAGTTCTGTCGGATTTAATGCCTTACCGCATTTTTCACAGTGATCACCCCTTGCCTCGGAGCCGCATACCGGACACAAGCCTTCAACGTACCTGTCAGGCAAAAACTTGTTACAGTTCGGACAGTAGAGCTGCTGGATATCCTCCCTGTAGATGTATCCGTTGTCATACAATGACTTGAAGAAGTTCTGAGCAAGCTCGTAGTGAGCCTCGTCTGTGGTTCTTGTAAAGTTGTCCAGTGAAATGTTCATGGATTCAACGTCACTGACAATCATATCATGATATCTTTTTGAAATTTCAATCGGCTTTTTATTTTCTTTGTCTGCCTTAACTGCTATCGGAGTTCCGTGCTCATCGGTGGCACATACCATAAGCACGTCATTGCCAATCATACGGTTGTATCTGGCATAAATGTCTGCCGGCAAGTATGTGGAACGGATATGGCCCAGATGACACGGTCCGTTTGCATAAGGAAGTGCACATGAAATAAATATTTTTGACATTTAACTTATCCCCTCAATTATTTTAAACATTTAATAATTATGTTACTCATATATAATAAAATTTAAGTTTTTATGTTGGAAAATACCTAATTATTTGAATTTATCAGATTCAACTGACATTTCCAAACGAAAATCAATATTGATTTTGAAAATGAGTTAGTTATTTAAAATATGAAATAAAAAGTTAAAAACATGGCTGAAGTTTCATTTATCAACCCATTATCCGATGAAGGAAGACATATTATACGTGAATATGGGGATTTAAATCAGATATTTGACGTGGACGATAACCTGATAGATATCTGCACACACACATACAACCAAAAAATTTCTGATGACACACTCATTCCCAAATCACTCTACGATCTGGCAATGAAGCGCATTCAATGGGCAATAGAAAAGAAAAACAACAAAAACTTCACCCAGTCAGAATTCGAATACCTAACCAATGAGGATTTGCTAACTCAGGATGTGGTGACATTCCATATACTGTGCCAGGCAATTGCCATTCAGTTCAACACAGGCTCCAGGGAAACCAGACTCTTTATTGAATCTCAGGGAAATTTGATTCTTGAAAGACTTGCCAAAATACCTCCGATGGCACGAACAGAAATCATCGATGAGGTTTTAGATGAGGTAAAAGTTGACGGCTCAATCCAGTGGAAAACACTTAAGGAAATAATAGCATCCAAAAAAATCAAATTGACTGATTTACTTATTGATGACGGGCAAATCATACTCCAGCAGGACGACTTTTTATACCGTTTCGGCGATGAGTTTACAGACAGAAGCCCTGAAAGGATGTACAATATTTTAATTGGTGACAGCGTCAAGGAGCAGATTCTCTCAAGACTCATAATGCAGAAAACCGAAGAGTACATAAACCGCATCAAGGAGATGTCTGCAAGAATCGAGATACATCCGGCAATTATAAAAATTGCAGAGGATCTAAAAGAATTCATTCCTGATGAGATAAGCAAATACAACCAGTATTATGCAGGAAGCGGCGGAATCTACGGCACCGTCCAGGCAGGAAAACTAAATCCTGAAGCGTTTCCTCCATGCATAAAGTCAACTGTTGAAGGGGTATCCTCAGGAGGTCGTAACGACGCAATCGTTCTGCTTCTGACATCATTTGCATCCTATGCAAGGCTATATCCGAGAATTTTTGCATCTGATGAAAGCGTAAAGGTATCCGATATGGACCCTGACTTGAGCATTACCGAAAATGAGATTCTGCCACTGATTTTTGATGCAGCGGAAAACTGTACACCGCCACTATTTGACGACCAGCCACAGGAAAAAATAAATATCATATCAAAACTGGGCTTTGGAATGCATGACCACGTTGACATAAACCATGAGGGCGAAACCAAATGGTACACACCGATGAGCTGTGAGAAAATTAAAATCCATCTGCCAAACCTCTGCCATCCGGACAAGTCATGCAAAGGCATTAATAACCCTCTTTCATGCTACGGACGCAAGAAATTCCAGCTGGACAAGCAGGAGCCTAAAGACTAGACTGTGAGAACTTAAACGGATTGTGGTCCTCATATATTGCATCATAATATTTGTTTATTACCTTTGATTCCCAGATGTTGTAATTGGACTGATGCTCTTTTTCAAAATTATAGGCAAGTATCCCTATGCTTCGCTCATACTCGTCAATGCCCTTTTTTTCGCAAAAATCAGTAATTATATCAGGAATGTATTCACACGGATCGTCGCTGCTGAACTCCAGAAATTCCTCATATTCTCTTGGTGAGAAGAAATCCCGCTCATCAATAGGGTTTTCGTGTGACTTTATAGTATAAAGTTCAATGTATATCTCATCCACAAAGGGGAGCTGATTGAGTTCGATTCCAATACCGTAGACGTTTCCTGTTTCAAGGTTAAGGACAGTGTGGCCTGTCTTGATGCCGTTTAGCCAGTTGTCATATGCCGGCTTTACAATATCTTCCGGTGTGAGGTTTGAGAGTACTGTTTTCAGGTGTTCAACTCCGATTACTTCAACTATTTCTTCCATATTACTATATTTAAAAGCGATTGATAATAAATGTATAGTTCGCAAAAATGCACATAATCGCACTTACTTAAAAAATAAATACTTTAAAAATAAACCTATAATCATGTTTTCTAAAGCTACGATAAAAGAGCGAAGACAGTACTATCGCGAAGAATGGTCTCTCAAGGACCTTCCTGAATTCATCGCCAAGGATATCAGGAAAAGGGAATTCGGTTTTGACCATAACGGAAGAGGCCCTAACGATAGATACAAAGTCTTTAGAGGAACAGAATCCTTACAGAAATTCTTAAGGTTCAAGGCTCCCTTTGCAGCATACATCTCCGTAGCTTTCTACAACAATCCGAGAAGACGTGAAGACTGGCTTAAGGCTGAATACATTTTTGATGTGGATGCAAAAGATATCCCGATTAGGTCATGCCAGTGCAGTGGAGTGTGCGAAACATGTCTCAGCGAAGCTTTAGAAATAGTCAATAACCTAATTGACACACTTGAATCTGACTTGGGGCTTAAAAACATTCATCTGATTTATTCCGGAAGGGGATACCACATAAGGATTCTAGATGAGGAAATGATGACAGCCGGAAGCGAGCTTAGATCAGAGGTTTTAAAATACGCGGCAGGAGCAGAAGTTCCAAAGTCCCAGTTCATGAACTCAGAAGTCTCAAACCAGAGCTTTAACTTTGAGCATTTCACAATTCCGATTGGCTATCAAAAGATTTTCACCGACCGCGTCAAATACAATATCCAGCACCTTGTGGGAAACGAAAAACTTGACGGAATAAATCCGAAACTCATGAAGGACATCATATCCTCAAGACATCACCTTGAAAATGACAACTGGGGCCTATTTAAAAAGGATATCGGACCTAGACGCTACAAGAATCTTGTTGAGGCCATGGCAAGAGTAAACCTTGCAACCATTGACGCAAAGGTATCAATTGATCTCAAAAGAATTTTAAGGCTTCCATCATCACTTCACTCAAAAGTCAGCATGAAATGTATGGAAGTCAAGAATCGTGAAACCTTCAATCCGCTTGACAAGGCCGTTCCTAAATTTGTCTATGAGCGAAAAGACGTTTAAGTCTTATAAATTAAAAAAAAAGTTATTCAAGCAGGTCTGTTTCAAGACATTTTGCTATTATTTTTTCGGAAATCTCTTCTGGAGATTCGTCTGCTGAAACCACATTCCAGTTATATGTGAATTTCTGGGACCTCAGCCTGTTTTGCCTTAAAGAATCAATGTTTTCAAACATCTCTGTTTGCTCGTGACGATTTCCTATTCTTCTTAAGGACTCCTCCGGAGTAATATCCAAAAAGAACATGCAGTCTGATGTCGGAAGGACAAATGTAACTATTTTATACACCAGAGTATTTATTCCATTTGGAAGATACATCACCGCCAGGATATATCTTGAAAAAATCAGAACATCAACATCGCGGTTGTAATAATACATATGGACTGACCTTATCGCGTCCAGTCCGAAATTGATTGTAGCTATTATATGATAGAGTTTTCCTTCCTTTAGAAGAGCCTGTTTTGAGCGTCTGCCGAATCTATTGTCATTGCATGGATGGGAGCGAACAACCACACTTCTTCCCTGCTTTTCATACATCTCAGCAATGAGATTAACCTGTGTGTCCTTTCCGGAACCGTCCAGACCGTCTATGACAATAAACTTCTTCATAAAATCACATTATTTTGAATTGATAGGATAAAATTCAGTGTATTTGGAATTTCTCTCAATAGGGTTTCTTCCGAGGTTTCTTACCATCTTTGCCAATGTATCGATTGACGCATCCACTCCGTCAGGCGCTCCTGAGGCTTCTGACAGTTCATCTCCGCCCAATGTGCCTCCAAGGTCATTGGTTCCGGCGGTCAGCGCAACCTGTGCAAATCTGAAACCCATCTTTACCCAGGAAACCTGAATGTTAGGGATTGCATCTCTAAGCATCAGTCTTGAAACGGCATAAAGCTTTAAGTCTTCAGTTCCTGTCGCTCCAAGATTTCTCTGGCCTTCCAGAAATATCGGAGAGTACTCATGCATGAATGTCATTGGAATGAACTCGGTAAAACCGTGAGTCTCTTCCTGCAGCTTTCTTATAATGTCAATATGCTCTACCCTTTCCTCTAAAGTTTCCACATGGCCGTACATGATAGTTGCAGACCCAGGTATTCCCACCTCATGGGCAGTCTTTACGGTGTCAATCCACTCGGCTACGCTTACCTTTTCAGGACATATTATTTCCCTTGAGCGGTCGGTTAGAATTTCAGCCGCAGTGCCCGGTAATGTGTCAAGTCCTGCGCTTTTAAGCCTTTCGCATCCTTCAGCCATGTCTATTCCTGACAAAACGCATGCATCCCTGATCATTGTAGGTGAAAATCCGTGAATCATGACGTCTGGATATTCATCCTTTAAAAGGTGCATGAGATGCTCGTAATATTCGATATCGGCATCCGGAAGCACACCGCCCATCACGCAGAATTCATGGGCTCCCTTTTGGACTGCTCCTTCAGCCTTTTCTAGAATTTGCTCGTCATTTAAAATGTAGGCTTCAGGATCATCGGCATCCTTTCCAAATGCGCAAAAGCCGCATCTGACTGTACATATATTGGTGAAGTTGATATTACAGTTGTTAATGAATGTTACGTTGTCTCCAACGATTTCGTGTCTTAAATAATCCGCTGTTGCTAGTAGGGGATATAACTCGTTTCCCTTAATATTCATTAAATGATTTGCTTCCTCAACAGTGATTTCCTCATCAAGGGATTTTGTCAAAATCCTTTCTGTTTTAGAAGAAATGGGTAGTCTATCAAACATGATTTTATATTAGTTTTGAATAAATAAAAAGATTACTATTTGGTAATTTATTAAAACATTGAAAATTTATCATGTTTTTGGGATTTGATAATTCAGATAACCATTTTAATCTAAATTTCCTCCAATCATCATATCCAAATTCCTAACAGGTATTGAATTTAATAAGTAATCTTCAAATACTTTTTTGCAAGTTTCACTATATATTTCAGGATGGTCATATCGAAAACATGTATCACCATATAATCCTTTTATGAGATTCGGTTCTGCTTTCAAAGCATTGTTTACTATTTCTTTTGCAGTTTCTTGTTTGTCTTTAGGATACAAATCCAAAAACAATTCAATCACTCTTTTATCATATTCTTCATAAGTCATCGGATATTTCTTGGACATTCAATAATCACCACTTATTTTAATTTTTTATCCAATTAGCATTCTTAAATTCGCCACTGGTGTTTGTCTTAAAAAAGAATCTTCAAATACTTTCTTACAATTTTTACCATATAATTTCGGATTATCATAAACCCAACAAGCATGACCATAAAAACCATGAATATAATTAGGGTCATTCTCTAATTCTTTATCCACTTTATCCTTCATGACTTGTAATGTTTCATCAGAGTAATCTTCCAAGAACAATTCAACAACCCTTTTTTCAAATTCTTCATAGGACATTGGATATTTCTTGGACATTCAATAATCACCACTTATTTTAATTTTTTATCCAATTATCATTCTTAATTGTGCTACAGGTGTTTGTCTTAAAAAATTATCCTCAAAAGTCTTTTTACAAGTTTCACCATAGATATGTGGTGAATCATAAGTGAAGCAATCTTGTCCATACAAACTTTGAATGAAATTAGGTTCTTCACTTAAAATATCATCAACTCTCTGCTTCATCAGTTCCAACACATCACCTTCATAATCTTGCAAGAATAACTCAATAACTCTTTTTTCATATTCCTTATAAGTCATAGGATAATTATCTTCATTCAAAACCATTTAATCACCTTTTTACAATTACTCTCTTTTTACATACTACTAGTATAGAATAAGTTTTTTAGTCAAAATACTCATTTACTGTTTCATCTAACATTAAAAAAAGATTTGATTATTTATTCTTTTTCCATTCCGTAAATTCATCATAAAGCTTTTTATCATCAATTTTTAATTTTTCAAGCGCTTCTTTTTGTTCGTTCAAATCAAGTTTTGACAACTCGCTGTCAATATCCCTCAAAATAATTATCTGGGAGGACTTATAGTAGAAATCATCATCTCTCATCCTGATTTTAATCAAATCACAGATTTCTGTCAAGTAGTCCATATTTGAAAAATATATAACTTCAGGATTTGGATCAACTAAATAAAACGCATCCGGCAATTTGTGATTTTCATATTTATGCATGAATTTAATGAGTCTATCTCTTTCACTTAAGAGTTCGTCCAGACCCGCATTTTCATATTTAGACCTATAACTTTTCGGATTAACCATCATTTTTATCACCTTATATAAAATTTTGATTTAAATAAACAATGCTATGTTTATTATACTTAACACGATACAAATCATTTTAGAAAAATGCTTACTTTATTTTTCTTTAAATCCTTTCTCCACCATGTGACTATCAGCAATAGATACATTAAAATATTCAATATTCTTAGGATTACTATCATACTACCGCCATGGCTTATATTTCAAATATTCACTATATTCCCAATCGATTTTATCCTCGTTTTCACACAGCCTTCTTATTTCATCCCTAAGTTCCATCAATGCCCTTCCAAAGAGGTTTTCCTCATCGTCTGAGACATAAATCAGTGGCTCATCACCGGTGTCAAGAAGCTTTTGCTTTAAGTCCTCATCCTCCATGACTTTAAAATAACATGCATTAAGCAATACTGAGTATTTAAAAATGTCCCAGTTTTCCTCTTCCTCCGGGCTGAATTCAACGGCACTTATTTCATCCAAACCATCTCTTTTATCGCATTTTTTGAAATGCAGGCATTTTGAAAGCAACAGTGCATGCTCAATTGACTTGAAGCGGAATGTGTCTGAGGTGAATTCCTTTTCGTCATTTAAAGTGATGAAATCATTCACTTCAATTCCCTCTGAAACATTTGGATATTCCGGCTTTCCATCTTCACGCCAGAAATAACCGAGTAACGGATGTGGCTTGTATGGACTTTGGGAAACTCTGAACTTCCAGTATTTCGGCATTGGAAAGAGCCTTTTAAATTCTTCAGTAGGAACCGGTTCGTTCATTGCATATTGCTCGCCAGAACCCATTCTCCAGCCTATTGTCCATGCTGACAATTGAGGATAAAAAAGCCATCCTGGAGCTGCGAACTTGCCTTCGTCGAGATACTCCTTTGCACATTTCAAATCGTCAAAGCCGACCAACTTAACATATCCCTCACGTGGCTGGCAGATGTAGCCCAAATCTTTCAGGCGGCTTATGAATGCATCAAATTCGCCATCATCATAACCTCTCAATTCTTTTTTAAGACCCTCAAGGGACCTGACAAAGATTGTTGAATCGTTTTTGAGAATACCTTTCAATTCAGTGATCTTATATTCGATATAGTCATTTAGCCTGAAATCCTCGCATTCAATATGCAAACCCTCAAATCTCAGGTCGAATTCATTATTGCATTTTTCGCAGCAGTAATTTGTTAAAAACGCAGGCAGGCAACAGCCTCCCAAAAGCACTTCACCGCGCTCAGCTCTTTCAAGCAATTTTGAATCCGGAAATCCCCAAACGATTGGAATAAGCTTTCCTCCGCAATCAGGACAGACTTCAGTATCATGCTTGAATTTGATTTTGTCAATCCATGAAATGTAATACTCACCGGTTTTTTGAGGACTTACCTCTTTGATTTTATCAATAACCGCGCAAAAATCATCAATATCATAATCTGAAGCATATTTCATAGCCTCATCGTATTTTTCAGCTTCAACTAACAAATCAAAGATTTCAATACCTGACGGTGCATTTTCATAACATTCGATTGCCTCGCCAACCCTATCAAGCTTAAGCAAGGCCTTTATCTTGTTTTCAAACAGCCAATCAAAGTCTTTAATCCTCAAACCTTTCTCACAATACTTTAGGGATTGTTCATAATCTCCCAAATCATAATATGCCATTGCAAGATGGTTATTGATATAGTAATTGTCCGGATAGAGCCTTATGCCTTTTTTTAAAATTTCCAATGCCTTTTCAGGCTGATTTAAAAAGCAGTAGGCTACTGACTTATAGCCGATTGCATTTTGACTATCCGGATCGATTTTAAAAATCTCATCGCAAAGCTCTATTAGCCTTTTATAATCATGAGAAGAATATGCAATTTCACATTTATCCAATAAGTCTTTAATTTTCATGTTATCACCGAAATTTGAATTTTTTTTCGATAATCATCTAAAGCTTCGTTTAGGTGACGGTTCTAATTGGTATATAAAAAATTCGTATAAACTTTGTTAATAAATTGTTAGTAAAAAGGGGTTTATAAATTTTTCTATGATATTGCATAATTACTTTATACATGAAACCTAAAAATTAGTATCAAAAGAGAAAAGTATTCAAGATATACTAAAGAAGTGATTTATATGGATAGTACAGAAGCTATTTATAATGGCCTTAAAGATGCAGATATTGATTTTATCGTCAGCATCCCATTCACCAACATTACAGAACTGGTGGAAATGATTAATGAAGATGATGAGATAATACACGTTCCGGTCACACGCGAAGAGGAAGGAATAGGCATTTGTGCCGGAGCATATATGGGAGGTCGAAAAACCGCAATACTAATGCAGAACTCAGGACTTGGAAACTCAATAAACGCCCTCAAGTCTTTAATGGAGCTGTATGAATTTCCGCTGCTTATGATAATATGCCACAACGGAGCAGAAGAAGAGGACACATCCTTTGAAATGGTCGATTCAACACCAAGAATACTTAAGGCAATGGACTTTAACTTTTTCAAGCCATCCAATCCTGAAGCAGCATATGACGACGTGAGACTTGCATGGGATTTGTCCGAAGAGGAAGGAAAGCCCGTAAGCATTCTTTTGGATAAAAACTACTGGTGATACTATGGCAAGATATGATGCAATCAGAAATATTATGAAAGATGTTGAGGATGAGCTTGTAGTCTGCAACATCGGCCTGGCCTCAAGGGAGCTTTATGAAATAGATGACAGGTCAAAAAACTTCTACATGATGGGTTCAATGGGACTTGCCTCATCAATAGGCCTGGGTCTTGCCCTTGCAAAGCCAAACAGACACGTTGTTGTAATTGACGGCGACGGGTCACTTCTCATGAACATGGGCTCAATGGCAACAGTGTTTGCACAAAATCCAGACAATCTCACATGGATTGTGATTGACAACGGAGCGTACGGCTCTGCGGGAAATCAGGACACCTATGCCGAGACAATTGATCTGGTTGAGGTTGCAAAAAGCGTCGGATTTAAAAACGCCTACAACTACGAAGAGGTCAATCTGAAAGACATTTTCTACAGCGCCGATGCAAGCTTTATTGTCTATAAGACAGATATCGGAAACTCAGAGGCACCTGTAATTGACCTGGATCCGATTACAATAAAAGAAAGATTCATGAAATCAATTTAAATGAAGCTTAAAGCTTCATCAATCTAATTTTTAAAAAAAGAATAAAGAATTACGCGTTAATTTTCTCTTCAGATCTTGTCACCAAGTCTGAAAGTGAATTGCGCACGTTATCCGGAATTGAATTGTTGTCCTTATCTGCAATAACCTGTGAAATGATTTTACATAAAACAAATATAGCATGCTTGTGTTCGGCTTTGGTTTTGTGAATATGATGTGGACTTATTTTCAGGGAGATATATTCACTGCAATCGTTTGTAATCTGGTCGTCTTCTGCTAAATATTTTAAAACATATACTAAAAATTGGTGTAATTGTATCATTTCGTCCTTATACATACATATCTAACCCATATTAACTAATTTCAGTTAGTTAAAAATTAACTCCGTATTACTTATAGATAATATTTAATAGTTAATCATATTTAAATATTGCATCGGATATGCACCAATTTTAAAAAACAATCAGTTAATCCCAACGAATTTTAAAATCTTCATTAAATTTTAAAGTGAAATTTAGTATTTTCAACAATTTTTGATTGCCTGTGACAGTTGCGAGATAATCGAGTAGATTTTTTAAAACACATTCAAAACTTATTATATATAAAATCCATAGTATAATTATGAAATCCATAACAAAAATGCTCTGTCTGGTGGACGGCGAACACTACCTGCCGGTAACACAGCAGGCCATAGATACCCTGAACAACCTTGAACACATAGATATCGTTGGAGCGGTTTTTATAGGAGGAACCGAAAAGCTGAGAGACGATTCAGAGGATTCATACTCCGAAAAGCTGGGAATGCCCGTTCAGTTTGCTAAAGGCAAGGACATACCCTATGACATCATCGTTGATATGATTAGAAAATATGGCGTTGACACTGTCTTTGACTTAAGCGACGAGCCTATACTTGACTATCCCAAAAGGTTCAAGATAGCCTGCAAGGTATTAAATGAGGGAATATCATATGAGGGGCCTGATTTTAAGTTCGACCCGACTACACAGTATGACATCATGGAAAAACCGTCAATAACAATTCTTGGAACCGGAAAGCGTATCGGAAAGACTGCGGTTTCAGGTTATGTTGCAAGGCTGATTGACAAGAACGGTTATGAGCCATGCGTTATTGCCATGGGAAGGGGAGGGCCTGAAGAGCCTGAAATCGTTCACGGCGAGGAGCTTGAAATCAATGCCGAGTTTCTCCTGAAACAGTCTGAAAAAGGGGTTCATGCTGCAAGCGACCACTGGGAAGATGCTCTCATGAGCAGAATTCTAACCATCGGATGCAGACGCTGCGGCGGCGGAATGGCCGGTGAGGTCTTTTTGACAAACATGAAAAAGGGAGCAAGGCTTGCTAATGAAGTGGATTCAAAATTTGCGATATTTGAGGGAAGCGGAGCTGCAATACCTCCGATAAAAACAGATAAAAAGATTGCGCTAATCGGTGCAAATCAGCCTATAGAAAACCTTACAACATACTTCGGACCGTACAGGGTAGGTCTGGGTGATCTTGTAATTCTTACAATGTGTGAGGAGCCTATGTGCTCTCATGAAAAAATAAGAGAAATTGAGGAGTTTGTAGCCGAGATAAATCCTGATGCAGTTGTGATATCAACCGTATTCAGGCCGAAACCTTTAGATGACATCTCAGGAAAAAGAGTGCTTTTTGCAACAACAGCGCCTGAAGAGGTAAAAGACAAGCTTGTCGATTATCTTGAAGAGAATTTCAGCTGTAAAGTCATCGGAACCACATCACACCTTTCAAACAGGCCTCTTCTTCGAGAGGATATGCAGAAATATATGGATGACGCTGACGTGATGCTTACAGAGCTTAAGGCAGCTGCAGTTGACGTTGCAACAAAGGATGCCCTTGCACATGGCCTTGAGGTGGTGTACTGCGACAACATTCCGGTGCCTATAAACGACACATATCCCGACTTGAGCCGGTCAGTGATTGATCTGGTCGATTCGGCCATTGATGATTTTAAATCATCATAAACTTTCTTTTTTTTATTCCTCAAAAAGCTTTTTTATTAATTCATCTTCAGTTCTGTAAAAGTTAAGCTTGAGTATGGTCTGTATCTTTTCGGGAGCTCCGAGAAGTTCCATCATCTGATCCCAAGGTATGAACACCTTTTCGCCGCCCTGCTCATGGCAGACCTGCAATGTTTTTGGCAAATTGCCTTTACTTGAAGATGTGAGTATAACTGTATTGTCATCAATGCTTTGATTTCTTTTGATGGATTCACGAGATATGTTTTGTGCCATATCAAATGTGGTAGTAACTTCACCACCCATTAAATTATCAAGCATTCCTTCATTATTTTTGACACTATATCTGTAGATGTCTCCGTCTATGAAATATAGCTCACCAACACCGATTTCATTTTCAAGAAGTGAGTCGAAATTATCGAAAATGTCCTCGCTTTCATCATCCTCTTCATCAAAATCCGGAAACACATAGCCTGAGCGGTCTACAAAATCGCTTTCACCGGCAATTATCTTTAAAAGACGAATGATTTCTGTGTTCTGTTTTTCAATGTTTTTATTAATCTTGATTAACTCGGATAGTTCAGACATAATTAGTTGTTTAAATTTCCTGATTATTAAAATTTTTTAGTCA